>NZ_JAAHGU010000080.1:0-32602 GCF_010692685.1 Okeania sp. SIO2F5
GTAAACAATTTCAAGCTATAAACTGTAAATTATCAATACCATTACAGACATCCTTAAAACTTTAAGGTTTAGCGATCGCCTAATTTATGAAAAATACAGCTCATACAGTTACTTTTATATTACATTGCAAATATCTATGTAACATGTAAAGATGCCAGCGCTCATTGCTATAGCACGATAAAAAAACTTTCTCCCTTCTAATATCAAATCCGCTCGGGTTCGGTATAAAAAAAATTTTCATCTTCATCCAATAGCAAATGTTTCGCGCATTCTCTTCCCTCCTGAGGAGGTCCTTCCCCTCCTGGGAGGGGGAGGGGGGAGGGGTGGGTTGACTCCTGACTCCTAAATTAACTATCTAATTACACCGATGCTACCGGATTTGATATAACCTTTTCTTTCCTCCTGATTCCTGACTTCTAAATTTTAACTTCTAACTTCTCACTTTTAACTTTTAACTTTTGACTTTTGACTTCTATAACCAATTCCCTACCAAAACAAAAGTTGACCAGAAGTAGGGATGTTTAAATTCTGAATCTACCTCTTCTGCTAGAGCATCTCGTAACATTTTTCGTTGTGCTCGACGCAAAGCTTCTGCCTTCGTAATTTTTGAGTCGATCAACTGTTCATATAAATTTTTCATCAACACAGCAGTTGCTTCATCACTCACATACCACAAACTAGCAATAGTACTTCTTGCCCCTGCTCTGACTGCAACTCCCGCTAACCCCAATGTTGCTCGATCATCCCCAGTGGCAGTACGACAAGCACTCAATACTAATAATTCTACAGGACGTGTTTGTTGAACGCCAGATTTAATCATACTTCGTAACTCTTCAACATTAATCCTATCATCCCAGGTCAGAATAAATGTATCTTCAACATTAGAACTAAATTCGCCATGGGTTGCAATGTGAATTACTTGGTAAGGAGTATCAGCGACTTCGGTATTAGCTTCATTTTCTGTAAACAACTCATTTAGCAAAATCTCACTAGAAGCTTGAGCTTGAATATCTTCTAACTCTTGTCTCACATTTGGCAGCGGTGGAAAACCTTGACGACTTTCAGTTATTCCCATACCTAGTACTTCTAGTTTATTTCGTGCTAGTGGTTTAGGATCGATTAATTCTAGACTAGGAGCGATCGCCACATTATAGTTCTGAATTACATATTCCTTACTATCATCATTATAAAGACTAGCTAAAGGAATACTTCGCAACCTTCCTTCTAATACAAATACTAAGGTTTTTATCTGACTATCTCGCAGTAGATCTTCAGCAGGATGAATTAGCCATTTATAGACTTCTGCAGCAGGTTCCCGATAATTTTCAATAAAAATTCGCTTTTGCGGAAATGTGAGAGCTGTTAGCATAGTTTCAATTTTTGAGTCTATTTCCTCTCTTGATATGTTAGTGCTGTAATAAACCAAAGGTTTTTCTGGTATGGCTAATATTACTGCCAAGCGATCGCGCAAAATAATTGTATAAAAAATAGCTGCATTTTTGTCCACGCGGTCTACTTCTACAGGTTGAGCATCTAAACAAGAATTACGAAAAAAATTATCTAGTTCAGCTAACTGCAAAGCTTCAATTACTTGTCGTGCTTGTTTTAAATTTTTTTGACTAATATCATTTTTTCCAGGTGTAGCAGGTTGTAAAAGTAACTCTACTAATTCACGATAAATAGGTTCTACACTATCCCTAAAATCAAACTTTAATTCTGAACTAATAGCAACTATATCACTCCGCAAAGCTTGGAGATTTTTTACTGATTGAGAATAAGCTACTATCGCTTCGTTTGTATTTCCTGTAACTGTTAAAATCCGACCTAATTGCCATTCCCACTGATAAGAAATATCAGCAGCATTAATACTTTGAGCCAAAATTAAAGCTTTTTCTGTTAACTCTCTAGCCTCATTCCATTGCTGATTATGTTCATATAAAGTTCCCAAAGTTCCTAAACCATAAGATTCTGCCCTTGTATCTCCTAAATTTCTTGCTTGTTGTACCGCTGTCACTAAGTAATCAGCAATTTTTGCTGGTGGATATAATGGTTTATTACTGTCATTTGCGAAAACTTCTTTTCTTAATTCTATTAAATTCTGAGCCAGATTAATTCTGGCATAAATACCTGGCTGAGAAGCAGATAATTGGTTTAACAAATCATCTATATTTGTGACTAATTCTGTTGCCGTTAAATATTGCTTTTGTTCTACAGATAAATTTAACTGATTGAGCATTGCTTGAGTTTTAATTTCTACTATAGGTGATTCCTGAATAGCTCGTTGATAGAATAAATTAGCAGCTTGGGGATTATCTAAAAGGATAGCTGTATTACCTAAACTAATTAAAATTATCGCTATTTCTTCTGTTGCTTGTAAATTTTCTGCTATGACTAAACTAGACTCTAAAACTTTTTGAGATTCTGATAGTTGACCTATTCCTCGAAGCACATCACCCAAACTTTGTAGTGCTTTTGCTTTAATTATTGTATCTGGTTGTTCTTCCAGATTTTGTTTAGCTCTTGTTAATTGTTTAAATGCTTGAGAATATAAACCCAAAGCTTGTAAAGCCTGAGCTTGATTAATTCCACTACGAGTAAACCCTAAAGAATCACCAATTTTTTCATAAATTTCACTGGCTTCTTTCCAAGTATCTAAAGCTACTTCTGCTTGACCAATAGATAATTTTAACTGACCTTTTACTTCTAGAACGCTAGCTGTAATTTTTTCAGTTTTTTGAAGATTTGATATTTGTTGAATTAAATTTAAACAATTATTTAAGGCTGCTTCAGCATTTTGCCATTTTCCTAGTTTGAGATAAACTAAACCTAAATTTCTTAGCGCTCTAATCTGACTATAATTATCTCCTTGAGTAGCATAATTATTAATAGCTACTTCTAACAGAGGTATACTTGCAGAAAAGTCTCCTTTTTCAAAAAGTTTTTGTGCTTGTAGTTCTAAATTACTAGCTGATATGGTCGGTGCTTGAGTTAGCACATCCCCATTTATTTTACTTTTTTTAACTAGATTATTATGCAGGTAAACTGCCTGAACTTGTTTGACTTGAATACCTAAAATTAAGGCAGAAGGCAGAAGGTAGAAGGCAGAAGAAAGAAGAAAGACTTTAAGCATATATTTGCTACAGAATAGTTCAACAATTAATAATTAATAATTAATAATTAACAATTACCTCTCCTTTAAAACGGATAGGATTGACTCAAAGAAAATTTTTTCTTTTTATACTCTTAAAAGAGGAGGCTTTCAACCACAATTTTTCGCTAAAGCATAAAATTTTATATTTTTTTGCAAATAGTATTATACCATTTTGAAAAAAGAATGTTACGAATAATAAGTGCGATATAAAAACTTTAGAGGATATGTCCTTTTGACAAAAAAATAGAATATCCTAGCTCAAAACTGGTATTGAATCCATTCCCATACGACTCCTGACTCCTGAATCCTGACTCCTAAGAAATAAACTAACTATTTGTAACAAAGATTTATAAAATTGGTATTATCTTAATTTTGGATAAAATTATACCATGCATGAAAAAAAGAATTTTACAAATAAACTGGCTATTCATTAATGGATAATGGATAATTAATAATTACCTCTGGTTAAAACCGAGAGGATTGAAGATAAGGAGATATTATTTCTTCTCTTAGTCGATTGGATATGGTTAGGAAACCCATCCATCCCATCCTACGGAATGCTCCGCAAACGACCGCTTTTTTCCCCTTAAAAGGGGAGGCTTCAAGGCACGAATTATTTAATTATTAATAATTAATAATTAATAATTCGGTAAATAACTAATAATCCACCTAAAACTAATCCACCTAAAACTAATCCACCTAAAACCTAAAAAATTATTTGTAGCAAACATTTCTCAATTTGGTAAGTTCCTATGCAAAATTAATTACACATCCTATTTGACTTTCTGTTCCCTGTTCCCTGTTCCCTATCTCAACTAGGAAATTTATTTTGCACGACTACTAATTAGTATATAGCAAAGAAGGAGTTGGTGTTTGATTTATGCTGATGATAAACCTTAGACAGAGAAATATTTTTCCTACTGTTCCCCGTTGCCCATTGCCCATTGCCCATTGCCTGTTCCCTATTCCCTGCTATAGTATTTTTTTAATAGCCTTCTCCTGACGGCGTATCGAAGACTATCCATAAGCAATTGATTCTGTCTCCTGTCTTCTGTCTCCTGACTCCTTCTTCAAAACAGAATACAATCAAATATCTAACATTATTTGTTTTATAGATTAAAAAATCGGAAATATTTGATTAATAAATGATTAGAAAGCTCTGTATTTCAGATAAAAGTATATACCATCCTCCTGTAATGAATCTCCATTTGTCTCTATATCTACAAAAGGTATTCCCCAATCTAATTGAGCCGAAAAACGAGTTCCTACTTGAATTCTTAAACCCACACCTACAGAAGATAGAGTTTCCTCTACCAATTCAACTTCATTACTATTCCAAACAGTACCAAAATCAATAAAAGGAGTTAATTGTAAAGTAGCATCCAAGTCTCGCACCCGCAGAATAGGGAACCGAAACTCACTAGAAATAAACAACCCATTATCACCAAGTAAAGCATCTTGACGATATCCCCTCACACTTAATCCACCTCCCAAGCTAAACTGTTCTTGGGGAAACAAACTTCTAGGTGCTAATTGAATATCTGACCTAACTAAAAAAACTGTATCTGGTGCAAATAAACGTAAATATTGTGCTTGTCCCCGCCAAGAAAAATATCTCCCATCTGGAGCATTACTATTAACAGTAGCATCAAAAGCATTTATTCCTAGAGAAAATTCTGACCGTGCCACAAACACATCATTAGTACTCCTAGAAGTATATTCCTGAAAAAAACGAACTGAAGAAATTCTAATCTCCCCATCATTTGGATCGGGAAAAGGGTCATCGGAAAGAGTAGTTTTTGATTCTTCTACAGAACCCATTAAACCCAGAGCAATTTCTTTACTAAGAGTTTGATAAATAGGTTGGCGAAAACTCATCTCATAAGTACGAGAATTTGTTTCAATATCTAGTTCATTAAAAGGATCTTCGATAATTTCACTACTGGTGCGACGATGACGTAAACTAATAGTCCCATTTTTAGAATTAATGGGGATAGTATAACTAAAGTCATCAAGAGTATCACTACCATCTGTATTGTAATAAGTCGCATTCAGGCGATCGCCAAACCCAGTCAAATTACTATGAGAAAGTTGAACTTGACGACGAACAGTACCTACACTAGGAGAACGTAAATTATCAGCAGAAAGTTGAGCAAAAAAAGCAGGTGCTTCTTCCACCTCAACCTCTAACCTACTCAAACCAGGACGAGAACCTGCTGTTAAATTAGCAGATAATCTCTCAACTAAAGGGTCAAGCTGAAGTAACTGTAAAGATTGAAATAAATCATCTTGATTTAAAGGAGTTTTAATACCAGATTCAATTCGACTGCGAATATAACCAGAATTAAGTCGTTTTAACCCCGAAATTTCAATTGCTTCAACTATCCCTTCTATCACTTCTATTGTAACTGTACCATCTTGCAAAGTTTGTGGGGGAATAAATGCCCCAGAAGTAACATATCCTCGATCGAAATATAGCTGAGTTACTGCTGTTTGTGCTTCTAATAATTCGGCAAAAGAAATAGGACGATTTGTAAAAGGTTCAAGAATTTCCGCCAATTCTGTAGAACTAAAAACTGTACTACCAACAACTACAAATTGGGTTACTGTAATTTTACCTGGAATTTGCAGAGGAGGTGACTGGGGAGATAGAGATGGTACTGGTGGAGGTTGGAGCAAATCATCTGGTGGAGGTAATGGTTCTACATCTGGTATGGGTTGAGGGTTAGGGTTAACTGGCCTGGGAGTTGTTTGAGCAGTGGCAGGTTCAGAAGCAGAAAGATAAGACAAAGAAATAAGAATTATTATCCAGACAATCATAACTTTTTTTCGAGGTTGAGGTCCTGCCTAAGCAAATAATAAAATTTGGTCATCGAAATAATAAATTTTTTTTTATAGTGTCCTTTCATGGCTTAGTGTTAAGACCCAACTTGAAGAAGGAGACAGGAGACAGGAGACAGGAGACAGGAGGAAAATTACATGGGGATTCGCTCCCCCAAGTAATGCGTGAACACCCCCGTTGACGGTGGGGTATTAAACCCACAAAGAAAATGATAAAATACCCAACATAATTTTATAAGGGCGTGGAATAGACTTGTCGCTTTATAACTTAAAAATTCCCCAAAAACCTTGTTCTGTAAGGATTGTAGTTATTGGATGGCAAAAATGCTGGGAATTATTGCTCTGTCTAGGTTAGAGTGATTTTTTCCCTTTATTTAGCGACAACTCTAATGTCTCACCCATCATTAGGCTATTTTATCCATAGTTATACTTCTTTTTTTTCTATTTCCCTAATATTCAACCGAGAAAATAATGATAAATTTGCCAACTTAGAGACGGTTGATTGATAGAAAAAGTAGAGTATGTGGCGATACCATTTATTATGTATTCAAGCATTTATGGAAGTTTGGCCATCACACACTGTAACAATGGAGTGTGTTATACCAAATTAATAAATTTTTGCTACAAAGAAATAGGTTATTTCTTAGGAATAAACCCACCTCTAACCTTTCTCAGGAGGGGAAGTCAGGAGTCATAATAAATAGCTTTGATACCATTTATTAGGTCATAATTGATATTTTTACTCCAAGGGACATCTCCTATAAAGTCATTTAATTGTTCTGATTATTCGTAAAATTATTTTTCCAAATTGATATTACTCCCTTCCCGCTATAAGATTACCTAACAATTGACTAAGGCATAAATATGGTGAATTATATTTTGAATTTGTTGTGCTGTTTGAAGCTGATTGAATTCAAAGTATTTTTCCAGCTTATATTGAATTTGTTCCATATTTACACCCAAGGGAAGATTATGCAGCAGTTTCATTCTTAACAGATGAATAATATATTCAGCTAGATTAAAATTAGGAGAATAACTCGGAGTATCAATAAAATCTACCACAATTTTATCTGACATTTTGAGTTCCACAAGATGTGCAAGTAATTGAGTTCTCATTTTCTTTTTATCTGTGGAATTATTATCTCAAATAATAGTCAGTTGATCAAATCCATTTTTGACACAATCCAGACAAAGTTGTCAAAAATAATCTGAAACATCCTCCGATGAGCGATTTTTCTTTTAACTGGAAATACTCTTGACCTGTCAAAGTATCTACGGCAATCATCCCGTTCAATTTCTTTCTCTTTCCTTTCTGATTACTGAGTACTTTTGACCCTGTGTTCTTTTCTGCCCATCCGTAAAAAATACTGGGACGTTCATCAACAGCAAATTCGTCAAAAAATACTATTTTTTTCTTTTTCTTCTTGAGAAGAGAGTTTTTTTTTAAGTTTGATATCAATGTTTTTTGCTCTTCTTTGTGAGTATTAGCATCATCTCTATGTGCTTTTGGATTTGACTTATTTAACTCCTTGAGTATTTCATAGATTCTGGTTATTTTTAACTTCACTTCCCATCTTGACTCGAGCACAGTACTAATAATTTGGCCTGTCCATATATTTCTATCTATGCCATAGTTTCTGGGTAATTCTTCCCTAAACATTCTTTTTAATTCTTGTTTTTGTTCTCAATTTAATCTTGAAGATACTTGATGACAAATTGGTTTGGTTAATTCATTTAACCCTGCTTCCAGAAATTTATCTATCCAAGTTGATCAAGTTTTGTAATTACAATTTAATAATTCTGATACTTCTATTCTACTTTTTCCCTCATATAGGTATCTAATTGCTAGTAATCTTTTCCTTAAATACTGTTTTTGATGTTTGTAGTATAGTTTTGGCCATAAATCCCAATCCAGTTGGCGAACTGACAAGTCAGCGCAAGCTATCGCTTCACCTAAATGTCCTATTTTTCAGTAATTTATATCATGTCCGGATAATTAGTGATAAAAAAACTTTCTCCTTCTTCATTCTTTCTACCCTCCTGTCTCCTGTCTCCTGTCTCCTGACTCCTTCGTCGTTTATTTATAACTGTTCAACCGGACATGATATTAGTCATCATCAACCCTGAATTAAAATAATGTAGTTTTGATTGTGATCAAATACGTAATCTTTTGGCGGGAAGGGAGTAATATATTTTCAATGCCTGTTGAATTTGTGAAGTAGACGCTGCGACCTTCCCCAACATTAAATTCCTGAAAACTATGAAATAAATTTGCACCTCTAATTACTCCACCTTCTATCTGTTCTTTTAATTGATCGATACTGTTAATAACTTAATTTTCTTTGCCTAATGTTTGATCTGGAATGATTTGAGAATTAACAGATTTTTGAGAAAAAAATATAGCCAGAAATAGAATGGTACTAGAGGTAGTATTTATCCAGTTATATCAAATCCGCTCGGGTTCGGTATAAAAAAATTTTTCATCTTCATCCAAGAGCAAATGTTTAGCGCATTCTCTTCCCCCCTGACTCCTGACTCCTGACTCCTGACTCCTAGATTAACTATCTAATTACACCGATGCTACCGGATTTGATATTATCAGAAAAATTTAAGTTCATATTCGCTATCAAAAATAAGAGCAAATAATTAATCAGAAAAAGTTCCAAATGCCACAGGTGAAAATAGATAACAACTAGGATGAATTAACTGTAAACCACCTGAGTTGACAGTAGTTACAGTAGTAGTGAGTATAATAGTACCACTTTCAGTCATGACCCAACCCTGAGCTTGACGAATTTCTGGCAACTTCTCGACTTCTGAGCGATGGTAGACTACAACAGGTTGTTTATCATCTCTCATCACACCACTTGTATACCCGGATGTTTCTGTTTCCCATTCGACCATTCCTCTTAATACTGTTAATGGTTGAGTTGGATCTGGTGGTAGACCACCTCGACCTGTAATTACAAAGGAACTACCTTCTTTTTGAGCTTGAGTTGGGGCACATATATTGTTGGCCACTAATGATTGAGGGTCTATGACTGTTGCAGATAATCTGACCACTCCTTGAGTGGGGTCTACTTGAGTATTAATATCTACTGTGCCGTCAATACCTAAAGTTGAGGTGGCAGTAATTTGACTACTATTATCAAGAAATACCCCTTGTGCGTTAATAGAAATATTACCACCTCGACCCTCTATAGCATTGGCACTAATATTACTATTGTCCGAACTAACAATAAATTGTGCATCAATATTAATATCTCCACCTGTGGCAGACTCTGTAGCGTTGGTAGTAATTGCACTATTATTTTCTAGGTTAATATCTGAAACTTGTATAGTAATGTTACCCTGGTTTCCAGCTGTAGTTTCCGCACTCAGAGTACCATTGTTGAGTTCAATGGATGGAGCATTAATATTGAGGGAACCTGCCACCCCATTACCAGAACTACTAACGGTAACGATCGCTTGGTCTTCCACTCTTAAATTCGGTGTATTAATATTGATAGACCCAGCATTGCCATTACCAAGGGTGCGAGCAGTAATAGTGCTGGAGTCACCAGAAATTGAATTTACTCCAGATAGAGTAATATTTTCTGTGGCACTGACCGTCAAATTTCCTGCTTTGCCGTCTCCAAAGGTACTAGCGCTGACTTCAGCTCCATCTAGAATTGTCAAGTGTTCTGTTTCTATGAATGCGTTGCCTCCATCTCCACTACCTACTCCCAGAGACAAATTTCTTAAGTCTTCTACACTAGCAAGAATACTGCTAGGAAGTTCACCATTTTCAGCACGACCAACGAGTTCAATTTCTGTTGCTCTTACTTTTAAGTCTCCACTATCTCCTACACCAGATGTACCTGCTCTGACTTGAGCACCATTTCTTAAGCTCAAGCGTTCGGTGTCAACAGTTAAATTTCCGCCATTGCCTGTAGCTCCATCAAAGACTGAAGTAAACAAGCTACTAGGAAGTTTACCGCTAAGAATAGTACCACTCATGTTAATTTCTGTTGCTCGTACTGTTAAATCTCCACTTTGACCTTGAGCAAATGTTCCAGTACCTATTGACCCTCCATCTTTTAACTGTAGACCTTGGGTATTAATTGCTAAATTTCCACCATTTCCTGTTGCTCCTGGTAAAACAGTTGTTAACAAACCACTAGGAACTTGGCCATTTATACTTTGAATTAGAGATGATATTTCTGGGAATAAATTTTCACTGGTAGCATTACCTGATAGCTCTACTTCCTTTGCATTTACTGCAATGCTTCCTCCTTGACCGGAGCTGAAGACTGCCGCTTGAATTATTGCTCCATCTCGTAGTATTAGACGTTGGGTATCTATTGTTAAGTTGCCACCATCTCCTGTAGAACCTAATGCAACTTGACTATTTATACCGCTGAGAAACTGACCATCTGGTGAAATACCTACTGCTTCTATTTCAGTGGCATTAATTTCTATATTTCCTCCCTTACCTTCACTGGAAGTAGATGCTAAAATTGAGCCTCCATTTGTCAACATTAGATTTTGAGTATTAATTGTTAAATTTCCTCCATCTCCATTTCTAATTATTGCTGCACTCTCATTGCTATCAGCAGTAATGAAACTGTTATTTACCTCAATATCGGTGGCATTAATTTCTATATTTCCACCTTTACCTTCCCCTTCAGTACGAGCGCTAATAGTGCCTCCATCTTCAACAGTCAGGCGGTCTGTATTAATCAATATTTCACCACCATCACCACTACCAATACCTGATGGATCTACAGTAGAGAAGTCTTCAACTGCAGCTTGAATAGTGCTTGGTAAAAACAAAAAATCATTAGTAAAACTACCTTGTAAGTTAATTTCTTTTGCCGTCACAGTCACATCCCCACTGTCCCCTACACCAGATGTACCAGCTCTTACTTGTCCTCCATTTTGTAGAGTTAGAGACTGAGTATCAATAGTAAGATTTCCACCTTGACCTGTAGCACCTAATAAAACTGTAGTAAAAAAGCTACTTGGCAGAAAACCATCTTCAGAAATACCGCTGACTTCTATTTCCCTTGCCTGAACTGCCAGTTCTCCACTATCTCCGGCACCAAATGTACCAGTTCCTATTTGCGCTCCGTTGCGTAATACTATGCGATCGCTATTAATTGTTAATTTGCCACTATTTCCTGTAGCTTCCGGTATAACTAGAGCTAAAATTGCACTGGGAAATTGACCATTTAGAGATTCTAACAGGAGTTCTTGCTGAGGAACAGTAGTTTCAAATACAATAGTATCAGAGGCTTCTATTTCAGTGGCATTGACAGTTAAATTTCCTCCTTGTCCTGCACCAAAAATGTTGGCTCCCAGTTGTCCCCCATTGAAAAGCTTGAGGTTTTGAGTATTAATTGTTATGTCTCCACCTCTACCTGTTGCTCCTGGTAATACATCTGTAAATATGCCACTGAGATTTTGACCATCTGCTGATATATCCATAACTTCTATTTCATTGGCGTTTATTGTCAGTTCTCCGCTTGTACCTGTGCCAAATGTAGCTGTACTTATCTGTCCTCCACTTGTGAGTATTAAACGTGGAGCATTAGTTGTAATAGTTGCCCCACTGCCAGTTGCAGCAAATCCTACATCAGCATTCACAAAGCTTTCTGTTACTTCCAATAATTCGGAAGATATTAATGAAATGCTGCCTCCTGGTTCACTACCTAAAGTATTAGCGACAATAGTTGAACCTCCTGTGATGCTTACTTGTCTACCTTGAAGTTGAATATCGCCACTACCCTCTCCACTTACATCCACAACAGCACCATTCTTGATTTGTATATTCTTAAAGTTTTCTACTTCTGAATAATTAAGAGTATAATTATTGGTGTTTTCTAATCTGACTAAACTGTTATCTCCAACACTGCCTATTTCTATTCTTCCTTGTTCTGTTGTCAGTTTTCCACTGTCAATAATTACCTCCCTTCCTATTAATCCTAAAATTTCTCCAGATGGTACTTGTAGACCAATTTCTTCTGCAGTTGATTTACTGACAATATTTCCTTGAGTTTGACTGGCTATTTGATTGAAAAATAGGGCTGAAGGTTTTATTGATAATAAGTTACTATTTTGAAAATTAGTAGCACTAAATAAACCATTTTCTCCTAATCTAATTTCGTCGGCTGTTGTAGCAATAAATGACCCCCTAATATCTAGACTAGAATTAGGTCCGAATAATATACCATTAGGATTTACTAAAAATAAATTTGCTTCTCCTAATACTCCTAAATTTCCTAATATATTGCTGGCATTATTACCTGTTATTCTTGTTAATATATTTTCAATTTCTGCTGGATTTGTGAAGTAAACACTTCGATTTTCTCCAACATTAAATTCTTGGAAACTATGAAATAAATTTGAACCTCTAATTGCTCCACCTTCTATCTGTTCTTTTAATCTATCTATGGAATTAATAACTGAATTTTCTTTCCCTAGTGTTTGGTCGGGAATTATTTGAGTATTTCCCTGATTTTGGCAAAATAAACTAGATAAAATTAGCCATATTCCTGATGTTGAACTGAGCAAAATTGGTAGAGATTTTAATTTCATAATTATTATTAAACAGGGAATAGGGAATAGGGAATAGGGAATAGGGAATAGGGAATAGGGAACAGGGAACAGTGGTAAAAGCATTTCTGGCGTCTCAGGTTCATCATCAATCTCTGTCAAACGCCAACTCTTTCCTTGCTATATAGAAGTCCTAACCGTATCTCTGCAAAGGTAGGAAGGTAGGGTTTTTTTGCCAATAAGTTAGGATATTTATATTTAATTACATAATTAATAGATATCTCCCACAATCAAAAATCAAATCAATTATTATCCAGAAACTGTCAACTATTCCTCCCTATTCCCTGTTCCCTGTTCCCTGTTCCCTCTAACAGATAACAACCTGGGTGAATTAATTGTAAACTACCTGTATTTACAGTGGGGGAAGTAGCTGTCAGGATAATATTACCGGATGTATTCATGACCCAACCTTGAGCTTGAAGAATTTCTGGTAATTTTTTACTCTGTTGTCTCTGGTAAACTAATACAGTTTGTTGCTTTATCTCTGATGATGTCGTTTTTTTCGCGCCAGTTTCCCAATCTACTACCCCTCTCAATACTGTTAAAGGTTGAGTAGGATTTGGTGGTAGACCCCCTCGACCTGTAATGACAAAGCTACTGCCTGCTATTCGATCTTGATTTGGTAAACATAGGTTTTGTGCTACCACAGACTCCGCATCCACAACTTCAGGAGATAATGTCACCACCCCTTGAGTGGGGTCCACTTGAGTGTTGACATCAATTGTGCCATCAATTCCTAATGCTGAACTAGCAGTCAAACTGCTGCTGTTGTCAAAAAATAATCCATCAGCTGTAATATCAATATTACCTCCTTGACCTTGAACAGCATTAGCATTAATTTTGCTACCATCTCTAGCGATAATAAATTTAGTATCAATAGTAATATTACCTCCCGTAGCATCCTCCTCAGCACGGGTAGTAATCGAACTATTGTTTTCTAAACTGATATTTGACGAATTAATCGTAATATTACCTTGGTCTCCAGCGCTAGTTTCTGCCGCCAGAGTACCATTGTTCAATTCAATTGATGGAGCATTAACATTCAGCGAACCTGCTACACCTTCACCGGAACTACTAACAGTCACTATTCCGCGGTCTTCCACTCTGAGTAGGGGTGTATTGATTATAACTGAACCCGCATCACCATTATCTGTTGCACGAGAAGCGATCGCGCTTTCTGGACTACCGCCGATTTCTATTTCTCTATCAGTTGTCATCATTCCCAATTCTTCTCTTTCATTAACATTGGGATCTATACCTGATATCAAGACACGATCACTGGCACTTACTTCTATTGTACCTGCATTGCCACTGCCAAAACTAGAGGTAATAACTTGGCCGCCTGCCGTGAGATTTAAAGTGCTGATATTTAGAGAAATATTACCTCCGTCAAAATCACTGTTACTTCTTGCCGTAATTAATGCTCCATTATCAATATTCAGGATAGGAGTAGTAATTTCTATACTACCGCCCTCTCCAGTTGCACCTGACTCTGTACTAGCAGTAATAGCACTAGAATCACCAGAAATGGAACTAAACCCAGAGACAGTAATATTATTATTGGCTCGAATAGCAATGCTTCCTGCTGTTCCATCTGCCTCAGTTCGAGCCTCAATTGTAGCTCCATCTCGGATTGTTAAACTATCAGTCTCAATGGATATTTCTCCACCATTACCACTGGATCTAAATTCGCCATCATCCCGTACTGTAGCAGATATGGTGCTAGAAAAAATACCATCCTCAGAACGGCCAATTACCTCAATTTCGTTAGCCTTAATATTAAGTTCTCCAGCATCACCAGCACCAAAAGTAAAAACGCCTACTAATGCTCCATCCTGTATACTTAAGCTCTGAGTTTCAACAATGAGATCGCCTCCATCCCCAATCGTATCTTCTTGAACTGAGGCAAATAATCCGCTGCTGAACACATCCTCTATACCGATAAGTTCAATTTCCTTTGCTCGTACTATCAAGCTTCCTGCTTTACCTTCCGAACCAGTTGATGAATCTATTTGAGATCCATCCCGTAAGCTGAGGCGTTGAGTTTCAATAGTTAAAGTTCCTCCTTCTCCTGTTGCTACTCTTCCTTCTACCTCTGGTGCTTGAACACCACTAGCTATAAAATTGGTTAATACAAAACCTTCTTCATCGACTCGAAAACCTCTAGCTTCAATATCTGTTGCCTGTAATGTTAGGTTTCCAGCATTACCTTCACCAAAAGTTTCTGCTGCAATTACTGAGCCATCCCTCAGAATCAAACGCTGAGTTTCAATATCAATGTTACCTCCATTTGCTATAGCTTCTTCCCTGACATCACTAAAAATTTCACTACTAACTACTTCCACTACTTCTGAAGCAGTAATTTCTATATTTCCTCCTGGTTCCGATCCATTTGTACTTCCTGTAATTTCAGAAAGTTCTGTAACAATAATACGTCTGCCTTGAATTGAAATATCACCACCACCCTCATCTCCTCGAGTATCAATAACAGCAGAAGCTATATTGACATCCTGAAAATTATCAACCTCTGAATAGTCCAAATCATAACCTTTATCTGTTGGATTTAACCTGACAACAGAGTTATTCCCTATACTCCCTAACTCTACCCTTCCTTGTGGGACTGTGATTATCCCCCCATCTATTTCTACATCTCCTCCTACCAAAGCTAGAGTTTGCTCCCCTTGCAACTCCAAACCCACTTCTTCCTGTATTGATTGATTAATAATTGCTCCTCTAGCTCGAGTCTCCAGTTGATTTGAGAATAAGGCTGAGGGTTCTACTGATAATAAATTACTTGTATGAGGTGCTGTGGCACTGAAGAGTCCATTTTGTCCCAGTCTAATTTCGTTAGCAGTTGTGGCAATAAATGAACCCCGAATATCTAAACTGGCATTGGGCCCAAAGAAAATGCCCTGGGGATTCACCAAAAATAAATTTGCCCCGCCATCTACTCCCAATTTGCCCAAAATACTACTGGGGTTGTTACCTGTAATTCTAGTCAGAATATTTTCTATGCCGTTAGGATTGATAAAATAAACGCTTTTACCTTCTCTGATATTAAATTCCTGAAAACTATGGAATAAATTTGAGCCACGAATAGCTCCTCCTTCAATTTGGTCTTTCAGTTCATCAATGGAATTGACAACAGAACTTTCTTCACCAAGGGTGTTATCTGGAACTATCTGAGCATTTGCTTGAGTTTTCCAGTTACTGAAAAAATTCCACAAGAAAAAAGTTAGTGATACTATGAAGAGGGACGAATGGGATTTCACAACTAATTACCAATTTAATTAAGATTTATTATTTTGTAGACAAAACCTATACTATCTAAAATTTCAGTAGGTTGAGTAAAGCGCAGCACAACCCAAAAACAATATGTCCAATTTCTGATAGCTTCGTACCATTTCTGAAGAATAATACTATCAGGACTTACCCATGAGGTACGAAAAACTAGGATTTGAGATTGCTATCCGTTCCGGACTGCTGCGCAAACCCTCTCGGTCGCAATGACAAAAATACGTTGCAGGTGTGTAATATCATGTCCGGATAATTAACGATAGAACTCCGTTGCGCTGACGCGATCAAAAAATTTTTGTTTGTAGTTAGACTTTAGTCCATGAAGTATCTACAGGACTTACCCATGAGGTATGAAAAACTAGGATTTGAGATTGCTTCTCTGTCAGTCCGGTCGCCATGACGAAAATACGTTGCAGGTGTGTAAGTCCTAATCTATCTTCTTGCTAAAACCCAACTACGAGAGCTTCTAACTTATAACTATTCAACTGGACATGATATAAGTCCTAGCTATATTTGATTACCATCTCCCTACCTGCCCATCTCCCTTATTACTCAAGAAGATGATATACAGCAAACGTTTTGAGATTTGGTATTAGATTTAGCGATCGCAACCTCAATTAATAAATAGTTCTCCTTTCAAATTTTTTTCCAGCAAGAGCGATTAAAAAAGAGGGATATATATTGTTGTAAAATATTTATCTGTTCCGGATAGATTGCATATAGTATCGTAGTTATAGATAAGTTCAATTAATTTTGGATGGCCAATATTTACCCACTTACATACAGATTGTCAGTACCTAGTTAATATTACTAAGAATATGAATTTTTTTTTAATACTCACTAGATCAGGGGTTCAACCCATTATTGGTGGGATACGATAGAGGTAAGGGTAAATTATAAGTTAAAATATAAGATATGATATGTAGTTAAATTCTATCTAAGTTAGTATACAACAGTATGCCAACCTAGATTAAGTTAAAAGAGTTACTTAGGACAAGGACAATGACACATCAACAACAAAAACCAAACCTAAAACGAGAAAGTACATGGAAAAAGCCTACTGTTGACAAGCAGCCAAGATTGGAAAAGCTAACTGACAAGGATTTAGATTCTGTAGCTGGTGGTCGTCGTCGTCGTCGTCGTTAATTAATGTAGTGGCTACGATCCCTGTGTGTGGTAATTAAGTAATGACAGTAGTAGTGCTATTGATTACAGACATTTAGTCTTAACTTTAGGTATACCACCAAGAATAAAAAATTGACATACCATCTTCTTCTACCTAAAAAAATATTATCTTTTTAAAGATAGCGATTACTAACTAGAATATCTAGACCTAATGTAATCAGCTATCTTTTGATAATTTCATAGTTTAACAGTAACTACTACAGCTAGAGTTGAAAATTTTTCTCTAGCCTGTTTTATGTGTGGTAACTCAAATTATAGCTCTACTTTTGTCAATTTTGCCTTTCATTCTTCAAGCCTACCTAATCCTAAATCACACTATCCCAGTATAACACTAAATTCTATCGCTGTAAAGAAGATTGATATAAATTATCAAGTTGTTCTATAACAGACTGAGGTTTGAAAGTAAAACGGATATAAAAAGTCTTTGATGCTTCTTTTACTTTTAAGACCTTTCCATAAATATGCTCGCTCATAAACGATTTATTGCTAGGATTTAATAAATTAAGTTGGATATTACTGTGAATTAATGGTAGTGAATCTTCTGAAGCATATCTGTTAATCTCTATCTCTGATCCTCTTTGAGAAAGCTTAACTAACTTTCCCTTAAACACAGTATTACTAATATGTTTGCCTTCTACAATTAAATAAAAGATAGGAATTGGTTGTTCTATCGGTAATAGAATTTCCTCTTCTTTCGGCAAAAATAGATTATATTTACCACTAATTCCTCCCACTTCATAAATATTAATTGGATTACTAATACCTTTAGGCTTAATTTCCTTCGTACTATCTATCCTTAATTGTGAGGTACCGACCGCTGCCCTAGTAGCATTAGAAATCAGAATTTGATTTCCAGTGGCATAGCTTTCTATGCGAAAAGCCAAATTAACTTCCCAACCAATAGCAGTATATTCAGTATGTTCTTCAGAGCCAATATTTCCTACTACAGCATCCCCTGTATGAATACCAATACCCATTTCCAAAGTTGGCCACCCTAGAGCTTTGATTTTTTGATTAATAGATTTCATTTCTAACTGCATTGCCAATGCACAGGCCACAGCTCTCTGTGCATCATCTTCCCTAACTATGGGAGCGCCGAATAAAACCATTATTCCATCGCCAAGTAGCTTGTCAATACTACCACCATATTGAGTGATGATTTTTAATATATCTTTGAGATAAATATTAATAATTTCTACAACACTTTCTGGGGATAGTTGCTCAGAAAAGGCCGTAAACCCTCTTAAATCAGAAGTTAATACAGTTATACATTGCCTCTTACCTCCTATTTTTAAACCCTCTTTACTTTCCAATAAATTCTTGACTATTTCATTGGAGTGATAACGAGCAAAAGTTTTTCTAATCAGACTAGCAGTGCCAGCAACATAACCTGTAATGGCAAATGAAGAAACTACTATTGCTAATAAAGGAGGCACTACAGGAAGCCACCATCCCCAAAGAAACATAATATAAGTGCTAAGAAAAATGATTCCAGCTTCTAGGGTTAGGTTCTTCAATAAAGTTAGTGACAAGAATTTTTTGGTTTGATTTTGCCACTGCCATGTGACTGTGGCACCAACTCCAGACCAGATAAAAATCCATAACCATTCCTGGGGTTCAGACCAAGTTTTGATTAAGGAACGTTCATTTAGGGCGGCACTAATAATTTGACTAATAAAATTTGCTTGAAGTTCTACTCCTGCCATTGGTATTGGTGGAGCTAACAAATGACTACTGTAGGGTGTATAGAATAGATCGTTGAAGCTTTCTCCTACTGCTCCAATCAAAATTATGCGATCTCGTCCCCAGTCTGGAGGGACTTGTCCATCAAGGAGGTCTGTCAGAGAAACAGTTTCAAAATGACCGCTCGGCCCTCTATAGTTAATTAATAATTGATACCCACGAGCATCGGTTCTGACATAACCACCTTCATTTTGTTGAAAAGGAGGGAATACCTGATTTCCTACGCGCCAGTGATCGGTCCCCTCTACTGTATCTGCTTTAATATTTTCCTTTTCTAAATAAAGTAATGCTAAATGCAGGCTAAAACTATAAATAATTTCCCCATCTTGATTATCTAAATAAAATAAGCCTCGCCGAGATCTATTATCTGCATCGATAGGCGTATCATTTGCTCCTACTTGTCCTTTTTCTTGTAAAGCATATGGTGGTGCTACTCCTTCTCCTCTATCATCCTCTACTACTTTTTGGATGCCAACTAGATTAGGAGTGTTTTGAAATACTTTAACTAATTCTTGATAACCAGGGGGTACAGGTAAATTTCGGTAAATATCTAAACCAATAGCTCTGGGTTCCATTGCTTTGAGTTTTTTGAGCAACTTGGCAAGAGTTGAATCAGGAATTATTCCCTGACCTACTCTGCTTATATCCGCTTCATCAATACCAACAATTACGATACGTTTGTCCCTTGGAGGTAAAGGTCTATTTCTCATATAGAAGTCGTATGTACCCCACTCCCATAGCTGTAATATTCCAGTTAGGCGTAGTAATATTACCAATATAGTTACGCAGGGAGTAGTTATCCACACCCCGCGCCACTGCCAAATTAATGATGTAGCTGTTGATCCACGAGAATCATAATGAGATTTCACTAATGGTTTCTCAATATGTTTAACTTTTAGGTAATCTAACAATTTATATTATCTTTGAGCAGGTTGTATTTCCTGACAACAGTCAAAGATTTTACTATCAGCATAGTCCTCTAAACCAACTGATTTTAACAGTTCTTTCCACGCATTAGGATAAGCAACACGAGATTTTTCTAGAGTTGTAATTGTTTCGCTCCAAACTGATAATTCAGCATAGAGTTTAGCTAGTTCTAGTGGTTTTTCCTGCAGTTCTTTTAATTTAGCTTCTATTTCTGGCTTGAGAGGGGTACGTCTTAGCCATCCATTAATATAATAATCTAAAGCACGCTCCTCTGGATCGCAAATTATGCCAAAGTGCCAAATATAAGTGTTACTAGTTTCTAATTCAACTGTTTTTGGCAAACTTACTTTGATAATTCCAGCGGACTGAGGCAGAGATACACCTACTTTATATATTGGTTCTCTGACTCTATTTGTCCAATCAAATAAAGCAAATTCTGCCTTTCGTTTACTACTTTGAGGAACATAAAGGTAAACAGTTGGGTTAGGACTAACTGTTGTACCAATATTATTTTCTGGTACTACAGCAGTGAGGTTGCTTAATTCTTGCTTAATTATTGGATTACAAGGACCGCGAGACCCAGCTCCTCTAGTTCTCGATGGCGCACCTCTTGAAGTTGTTGGTGGAAATGTTACTGCTTGTAATTGTGGGCTTGATTCCACCTTAGTTTTTGCAGTTTGAGGGTGATTGACTGGAGGAGCTGAAACTAAAAGACCTACTAAAGAAAGTCCTAAAAAGTTTCGTACAAACATGATCAAAAATCACCTCCGTATAAACTCAAGTTATATAGCTATTGCTATTTTTAGCTACTATATCTTATTATAACATATAGTTTTTTTTTATTGTCGATAATTCATAGAAAAACGAACTTACAATTAAGTTTGTATAGAATGATTTAGAAAAAAAGGGAACTGCTAATTATTTAGGGATAGTAATTAATATATTTAGACTTTTAGCATTGCTATACAGAGTTTTCTTCTTAGTTATCAAACTATAATTTTTATTTTTTTATTTTAGCAAAAACTATCTTATTACCTTCGACTATTCACGATCATTTGTTCATATTTCATCATTTGTAAATGCTAGCTTATATTCACTCTAATCTAAACATATTGTAGATTTTTTTACCCATCTTCTCCCTGGTTTAAGGCTGTTATTACTGCGTGATGACTAATATTTTGATAAACCTTCTTAAAATTATCCTTAATAATATCAGCAGATGTACCCAAAGGAAGAGGTCCTAAAACATCTAAAACTGTCTCATTACTTGGGGGTGGTGTAATCACTACTAGGGAAGAATCTAGCTGTCGATCGTATTTCCAAAAATCCTCAAAATTTACATATTCTTTATTTGCTGAAGTTAGAGCTTTTTGGTTTTTTTCTGTTGTAATTTTTTCTTTGATTGTGGAATTTTCTTGTTCACTTTGACCGCGTTTTTTGCGTAGAACTTCTAATATTTTTTCTTTGGTACGACCGCGTAATTGAAATAATAAAAATGGATCTTCACTAAAGCGATCGCCTAAGATATAATAAACTGCTGCAATATGTTTACAAACTCTAGCTTTGTCAGGGCAGTCACATTTAGCATGGATATCATCTAAGGTAAATGGAAATAGTCTTAAACCATTAGTAGCAAAAACTTCTTCTATATTTTGAGGCATTTCTCCTGCTAATAATTTGGCAGTAAAAATTGCTCTTTGTGACATTGTTTCAATGACATAATTCCAGTCTTCATCACTAAAAGTATCTAACCATAATGATTGTTTATAAGGTTCTGGAGCTGTCCCTTGAACTTGGGAAATAATTTCTTTGTCTTTAAATTCTAGACTCAGAACGTTTCCTTGTCTGGCATAATTTCTTGCCCGTTCTAATCGTTTTTTAAACCGATAAGAATTTAACAAGTCTATCCATTGTTGAGTCCACCATTCTTTATCACTTTGTGAGTTGTTATAGTTAGTCATTTTTTTTATTAGGAAGTAAGAGGGAAGAAGGAAGAAGGAAGAAGGAAGAAGGAAGAAATTAAGTCTCAAATTTGATGAGTAAGTAGGAAGTAAGAAGGAATAAAGAATAAGTTAAACCTCAAATTCGATAACTGGCTAAGTACTTATACTATATATGTGGGTGCATCTCAATTTTGAATAAAGCCAAAAATTTATTGCTTTTAGGGAGCAGGCAACAGGGAATAGGGAATATATAAGAAAAAAGTATTTTTGCAAATATGAGATGCACTCATATATATCTACTATTATCTACTATATAGATCGTTTTCATTGACTTTTCTCAAGAGTCAAATTCTCAGGAAAATATTCAGCATAGATACTTAATTATTTACTCCTGTACGGGCGTTTTGCTCTGCAACATATAAAGCAGCAGCTCTACGTTAGCAAAGAGAAAAAATCCTTTGCTCCAATCCTCTTATTTATAAGAAGAGGTAATTCTAAATTCTAAATTCTAAATTCTAAATTCCTGAATCTTCTTCAATTACTTTATTTCTATCAAGTATTAATAAGTTTCTCAACTGGTCTGTATCTAGTTCAGTTAACCATTGTTCTCCTGCACCTACTACTTGTTCTGCTAGTTCTTTTTTACTTTCAATTAAGTCGTGTATTTTCTCTTCCAAAGTTCCGGTACAGACAAATTTATGTACCTGAACATTTCGGGTTTGACCAATTCTAAATACCCGGTCTGTAGCCTGATTTTCTACTGCTGGATTCCACCATCTATCAAAGTGAAAAACATGATTAGCACGAGTTAAATTTAAACCAGTACCTCCCGCTTTTAAAGAAAGAATCATTACTGGTGGACCTTGAGGGTCTTGTTGGAATCTGTCTACCATTTCTTCTCTTTTATTTTTGCGAGTTGCTCCATATAAAAATGATACTTCTCTGTCTAATTTTTCTTGCAAATAAGGTTGTAAAATTTTTCCCCATTCGGCAAATTGAGTAAAAATAATAGCTCTTTCTGTTTCTGAAATTATTTCTTCTAACATAGCAGATAAACGTTGCAACTTTCCTGAATTTTTATCGCTAATTTCTACTTTTTTCTTACTACCTTTTTTAATTTGTAGAAGTACGGGATGATTACAAAGTTGTTTGAGTTTTACTAATAGGGCTAAAACTTTACCTTTCCGCTGAATCCCATCAGCAGCTTCAATTTCTGCTAAGGAAGTTTCAACTATGTCTTGATAAAGTTTTGCTTGCTCATTTGCTAGTGGGCAAAAGATAGTATTTTCTTGTTTTTCTGGCAAGTCTTGAATAATATCTTTATCAGTTTTGAGCCGACGTAGAATAAATGGTTGAACCAGAGAACGCAAAGTTTGTAATGAATTTGTATCCCCATACTTTTCAATAGGAATAGCAAAGCGACGTTGGAAAAATTGTTTTTTTCCTAAATATCCAGGATTCAAAAAATCTAAAATTGACCATAATTCTGAAAGGCGATTTTCTACGGGAGTTCCTGTTAAACCAATTCTAAAAGATGCTTCTAATTTTCTTGCCGCTTGAGATTGTTTTGCCTCTGGATTTTTGATATTTTGAGCTTCATCAACTATTACTGCCTGCCATTTTATTGTCTGTAATGTTTTTTCATCTCGATACAATAAAGCGTAACTGGTAATTACTAAATGTTTGTGTTTAATTACTTTGAGAAACTCTTTACCTTTAGCACGTTTATCACCATGATGTACTATTACTTTTAAGGTTGGTCCGAATTTTTTAACTTCCCTTTCCCAGTTCCCTAATACTGAAGTAGGACATACTAATAATGTGGGTGCTTCTAGTAATTCTTGTTCTTGTTGATTGAGAAGAAAGGCTATTGTTTGGATGGTTTTACCAAGACCCATGTCATCTGCCAAACAAGCACCCAAACCCCAACGTTCCAAAAATGTTAACCAACTTACGCCTCGTGCTTGATAAGGACGTAGTTCGCCCCGAAAATTCTTCGGAGTCGGAATTTCCTCTAAGGAACGATTATTTGTCAAAGTGTCCAGAAGTTCTTGGAGTTGACCACCAGCTTCAAAATTAACGACGGGCAACTTTTCCATAACTTGAGTGTCTCCTGTGGCCAATCGCAAAGCGTCTTCTAAAGATAAGGCCATTTCGTCTTGACGACTAGCAAAGAAATTTTGGGCTGCCCGCACATCTTGGGGTTGTAGTTCGACCCACTCGCCGTTAATTTCTACTAAGGGACTATCTTTTGCAACTAATCTATTAAATTCGGCTTTGGTTAATTTCTGACCTCCAATGGACAATTCCCACTGAAAATTGAGGAGACTTTTTAAGCCTAGTCTTTCAGTTTTTTTAATTTTTGGAGCTTGGGCACGAATACTTAGACCTAAGCGGGAAGCCCATCCTTCTCTATTAGCTAAACTAGGTGGTAAAATCACTCCTAAACCACTGTCTGTAAACCGCCAACTCCCACTTTTAATAAATTCATAAGCTTGGTGCGGAGTTAATTGGCAATTTTGGGGAGTTGCTTGTTGTAAACTAGGTTCAATCGTTGGATAAATTCTTGATGCTAAACCTAAGCCACTTAGCAGTGTTTCTTGAGGAAATTTAATTGTTCGTCCTTGATAGTTGAAGTTTTCTACAGGATTTTTCCAAATTGTCTTGGCATCGACTAAAAATTCTGGCTCGTCTATTGCTTGAAGACAATATTCTAGAGTCCATTCTTTGGAATTGTTGGATGGTGAATGAAGATGAAAACAGGTAATGAATTTATTTTCTGTAGTTTGATATTGTTGTAGAGGCGATTGCCAATTATCGAGTATTTTGCTAATTTGCTGTGTTTCTTTAGTGGCAGGTAATTTTAAAGCTGATTTTTCTGATAAGGATTTTAACCATTGTTTAATTACCGGATTTAATGAGGAAATTTCTGTTTGAGATATTTCGGATGATATTTGTCTAATTTGTGTGTCTATTGTTTTTTGCAAGAAATCTTGGAGTAGTTCTTGACTTGCTCTGAGGTTTGGTAATTTTGAAGCGTTATTTTTGGGGATAATTTGTAGATTTTCTAAGGAAATAGGCGACTGCCAATCTAGTTGATATGTGCGACAAACAAGAGGCATTTGTAGAGTAAAATTTTTCAGTCGATTTTGGTCTGTAGCACTATCAAGTAAGGGTTGCCAAATAGCAAAAATTTGTTCATTTGATTGTTGTTCAATAGTTGGTAAAAATTTACATCTTGCTAATAAGTCAAGATTCCATCTTGCAACATGAGACCAAAACCTTAAATCTGCCCCAATGAAAGATTCCGTGATGTTGCCCAGAGGAAAAGAGCGTAAAAATTCTATTGTTTGTATAGGGTTTAGGCAAATTCCTTCTATTTGCCAGGGATAAAGATATAACTTTTCTGTAGTTTCTGAGAAATTAGTGGCAGAATGAAGTGGGTATAGTTTTTGACTAGATTCTAATAATTTTGTGGGAAGAGCTAAAGTTTGGTTTGTTGTGATTTTCTGATTTTTTAAAGAAATATTGGTCTTTTCCTGGAATAGCTTCAAAAATTCATTTCCAGTTATTGCATAAGGATTACTAATTATTTTTCCTGTTTCACCAGCATCATCTTCTGTAATTCTGCGCCAAATTTCTCCCCAAACAAATAAATAACTTTCTTGTTCATATTGAGCAAACCAAAAACCATGTAAAATCGCCATATTAAATATCTATCAAAAAGGTTATATGTAAGCATTTCCTGCGGAATGCCGCGCAAACAGCTATTAGCAGTCAGCTATCAGCAATTAGTAATGAATTATTACTTCTAAGGTTTAGGAAGGAGACTGTAACAGTAATTTTTATTCTGCTTCAATTTCTCAATTATTTTACCTTCCCTCAAAATTAATAGCTGATAGCTAATAGCTGACGGCTGAATGCTTAAGGTTATATTTTGATTACTAATATTTTCTAATAAAAATTGTTGAATAATCAAACTTTATAGCAGGGAATAGTGAATCGTGGCAAAAGCTTTTCTCTGTATCCGATTCATCATCAACATAAGTCCTAACCAACTCGTTCCTTAACTATAGAAATCAAAAATGGCATCCTAGTTAAAATAACTGGATGCAGCCTCCGTAATTGAATATAGAAGGTTATAAAATAAAAGTATTATAGCGGTTTCTGTTCATCAAAATTCTACGAGAGGTAGTAGAAATTAATAGACATCTCTAGAAAATAGGGAAATACCAGATTGTTCCTTCTGTGGTAGATAACTAAACCCCTTGCTGCTTCTTCCATTTTATTTTTAATTTTTTTTTAATTTTTGGAGATGTGTAAAGGAAAGGACGCAGATATATCAAAAGCTTAAAACTTAGACAATGCCAGATTTTTCTTGACTCTGGTAGATAACTAAACCCTTCTTCCTTCTTACTTATTCCCTCTTACTTCATTCCTTCTTAACTTCTTAACTTCTTCCTTCTTCCTTCTTCCTTCTTCCTTCTTCCTTACAATTGCCCCATTAACAATGTTACGATTTCCACAGAAGCGAAAGAATAATATGATTAGAGAAGGAAAAAAAACTGGATGGAAGAGATAGACAAATCCATATCCTTTGATGGACGGGATATTAGACTAAAAGTTGGTTTATTTGCGCCTCAAGCTGGTGGTGCCGTGATGATAGAGTCAGGAGACACAGCAGTGTTAGTGACGGCCACCACCTCCAAAGGTAGAGAAGGAATAGATTTCCTACCTCTTTTGGTGGACTACGAAGAAAGACTCTACGCTGGTGGTAAAATTCCAGGTGGTTTTTTGCGTAGGGAAGGTCGCCCACCAGAAAAGGTGACACTTACTGGTCGTTTGATTGATAGGCCGCTACGCCCTTTATTTCCAAGCTGGTTGCGTAATGATATTCAAATTGTGGCCACAACTTTGTCCATGGATGAAGAGGTGCCACCAGATGTGCTAGCTGTGACTGGTGCTTCTGTGGCAGTATTACTAGCTAAATTACCATTTTATGGCCCAATGGCGGCAGTGCGGGTAGGTTTGGTAGGAGACGATTTTATTATCAATCCAACTTACCGTGAAGTCAAAAATGGCGATTTAGATTTGGTTGTTGCTGGGTCTCCTCAAGGGGTGATTATGGTAGAAGCAGGGGCCAATCAATTACCGGAACAAGATATTATTGAGGCAATTGATTTTGGTTATGAAGCAGTTTGTGACCTCATTCAAGCTCAACGAGAAATTATTGCTGAAATGGGTATTGAACTTGTTGAATCGGAACCTCCGGAAGTAGACCCCACTTTAGAAGATTATATCAAAGACAAAGCAACAGAGTCGATCAAACAGGTATTATCTGAATACGATTTGGATAAAAATCAGCGCGATGAAAAACTTGATGTAATTAAAGAGTCTATTGCAGAAGCGATCGCTGAACTACCTGAAGAAGAACCAGTAAAGGTATTCATTGAATCAGACGGTATGGCATTAGGGAATGTCTTTAAGGGTGTCACCAAAAAACTGATGCGCAAACAAATTATTGATGAAGGTGTCCGGGTTGACGGTCGTAAATTGGATGAAGTCCGTCCTGTTTCTTGTCGGGTAGGAGTTTTGCCACCACGAGTCCACGGTAGCTCTCTATTTAATCGAGGTTTGACTCAAGTAATGTCTGCTGTAACTCTGGGAACACCTGGTGATGCTCAAGAATTAGCAGACGACTTACATCCACAGGACGAAAAACGTTATCTGCACCATTATAATTTCCCTCCTTTTTCTGTAGGAGAAACCAAACCATTACGATCGCCTGGTCGTCGTGAAATAGGTCACGGTGCTCTAGCTGAACGTGCATTGAACCCAGTCATACCAACAGCGGAGATTTTTCCCTATGTTATTCGAGTGGTTTCAGAAGTGCTTTCTTCAAATGGTTCAACTTCTATGGGTTCCGTTTGTGCTTCCACCTTGGGTTTAATGGATGCTGGTGTTCCCATTACGAAACCTGTGAGTGGAGCAGCTATGGGTTTAATTAAAGAAGATGATGAAGTTCGTATCCTCACAGATATTCAAGGTATAGAAGACTTCTTGGGTGATATGGACTTCAAAGTTGCTGGTACTGATAGTGGTATCACAGCTTTGCAGATGGATATGAAAATTACAGGTTTACCTCTAACAGTGATTTCTGATGCAATTCATCAAGCTAAACCTGCACGGTTACATATTTTGGAGAAAATGCTTAGTACTATCGATCGAGCTCGTCCAGATATGTCACCTTATGCACCACGACTATTAACATTTAAGATTAGTCCAGACATGATTGGTTTAGTGATTGGACCTGGTGGTAAAACTATTAAGGGTATTACTGAGGAAACGGGTGTCAAAATTGATATTGATGATGATGGCACAGTGACTATTGCAGCGACTGATGGCGAAAAGGCGAAACAAGCTTGCAATATTATCCAAGGTATGACCAAGAAACTGAATGCTGGGGATGTTTATGTTGGTCGTGTGACTCGAATTATTCCTATTGGTGCTTTTGTGGAAGTGTTTCCAGGAAAGGAAGGAATGGTTCATATATCTCAAATTGCAGATTATCGTGTTGGTAAAGTTGAAGATGAGTTAGCAGTTGGAGATGAAGTAATTGTTAAGGTACGAGAAATTGATGCTAAGGGTCGGGTGAATTTAACTCGTTTGAATATTCATCCAGATGAAGCTGCTGCTGCTAAACTAAATGCAATGCAATGAGTTCTTAAATTAGCAATCAGAAGTCAGCAGTAAATGTGTGCGTTTGCGGAGCATTCCGGAATGGAAATGAGGATTTAAACCCAGAGCTGCAAAAAGCTGTTAACATTAGCGTTTGCGCAGCATTCCGATAGGAAAGATCCTCTGTTTGCGCAGCATTCCGTAGGAAAAGAGGCAGTTCCTCTGCAAGAGGCTAACTGAATGCTAAAAGCTAATAGCTAGTTAAGGATAGTTACAAGTCAAAAGTAAAACCTCAGAAATGGGTAATAATCATTCTGTTGTCATTGTGCCGATAGAAAATTTAAGTTTTTCTTTGGAAATATCCCATTAACTGGCACACTTTTGACTTGGTAAGTAGGTTGGTAAAATTAAATATAAAATGCTTATAAGAGGGAACAGAAAACAGGAAATTTTGATTAAAAAGTATTTCACTTTACCTGAAATCTACCTCTTAAAGTTTTATATTTATTTATAACCACTGTTCTCATGTCCGGTTGAATACTTATAAATAACGATGATAGCTAAAAGTCTTATATTATCGGCAATTTATTCCCCTCCTGGGAGGGGTTAGGGGTGGGTTGCCAGATGAGCTGTTGCCTGCGCACAGCGCTATAATATCTGAAGAAAAAAGAGATCATGGCAAAATTTAAGAAACTATTTCACCCCAGAATAAAAAAACAACTGCCATGACGTTTGGTTCAGACCTTACCAGTAGTATGACAAATATGCGCTTTTATTAGCATACTAGGATGGTTGTCATTAGTTCATAGCCAAACAGCAGTTAATGAAATTGTTAATCAGCTCCAAAAAGAAATTAGCAGTCGGGTAGAAGAACAGACAAAAACTTACACAAAGATTCCATATTTATTTATGAAAATAGTAATTTTGATAAAATTTGCCCACCTGACAAATAAAAATTTGTCAATCAATATTGAAAAGTATTATTTTCTCTAAATACTCAAAATATTATGTCTTCTAATTTCCCCAAAAAATTAATTTTAATTACAGCACTTCTATCATTAATTCCATTAAGCACTGCTCAATACTTACCTCAAGTTAGTAATAATTTTATCTCTACATTTTGGCAGAAATTAACAACAGCAAATACTAGCAATAATTCACTTACTACTGCAGCTCCTTCCCCTTCAGTATCTAAACTACCAAAACCTCCACTAGCAACTTATAAAAACTTCGACATCGTAATTTATGGAGATGAACTTCAAGGAATATGTGCTGCTATTTCGGCTAAAAAAACATTAGGAAAGACAGGTAAAGTTGTACTAATACGTTCCAATTCTGAAAATGCAGCTCTAGGTGGTTTACTCACACGAAGTGGATTAGCTTATCTTGACTATGATAAAACACCAGATTGGCAATATCGACCATATTCTCAGTGCTTTCTTAACTTTTTGAAAAAAGCAAAAGTTGTCGAAGCTTGTGTTGCTCCAGACAAAGCAACAAAAGCAATGAAAGAAATGTTAGAAGCGGCGGGAATTGTAGTTATTTCTAATGCTTCTCTTACACCTTATGTCGAGAATAGAAAAATTAAATTTGTACAGATCGACGACACAAATATTAGAGTCAAAGCTGCTGCTTTTATAGACAGCACTCAAGATGCAGAACTAGCAAGAAAAGCTGGTGTACCTTACTATTTAGGATTTGCATCACAAAACCCACAACTATGGGATGAAACTATCGCAACTTCTATTGTTCCCACAGTGACTGGTTTAAGTATTTACGAATTCAAAAAAATAGAATCAAAAATACTGTTTAACCGTCAAAAAATGGCAAAAATTAAGACAAAAATTCAAGCAGACCAAGCACCAACAGATGCTAAATTTACCCTAAAAAAATTTAGATTGCCAATAATTAAAACATATAAAGATGGCTATATTAACAGAAGTATTGCTTTAGCAGGGGCTTATCATATTCATAGAAAACACTCTTTTAATCTAGATTTATCATCAGTATTTTTATTTGATAAGCTGAATATTTGTCGTGTGGGTCAACGGGAATTATCTTTGAATGGATTTTTGTTTAAATATAACAGTCAAAAAGTGAGAGAAATAGAAAATAATAACTTTCAACCAACTCAAGACATGATTACAGAGATGCAGGAACTTGAAGCTTGGTTGAGAAAAATGTCAGGGAAAGATGTCAAAGTAATTTTACCTTCTGAAGTTTATATTAGACATAGTTTAAATATTACGGATGTTGTTGATCCATTGACAGGAAAAGAAATTCTTCAAGGGGGTACTTCAGCAGAAAATTCTATTGGTACTTTTTCTTATGAATTTGATTTTAGGGGTGGTGTTAAAGGTTTAGGTATTAATTATTTACCTCTACCGAGATATAACTTTGGAATTGAAAGTGCTTTAGCTAAAAATGTGAATAATTTAGCAGTTGTCGGACGCTCATCTGGATATATAGGAATTGCTGTAGCAGTAGCAAGAATTCAAACTATGAGTATTTATCAAGGACAAGCAATAGGAGTAGCAGCAGCTATGGCAAATCAAAAAGGTATACCCTTAAATCAAATCACTTCTGCTGAAGTTCGGGAAAAATTAGAACAATTAACTGGTAAAAAGACAAAATTAAGAGGTGAAAATCGAACTGGAGGTAGAGATTATAGTCATGTAAAATAACCTAAAGGGAATAGGGAGTAGGGAGTAATATATCTTATAGAAAATTTCATCTCAGTTAGGTACAGTACTAGCGGGCAATATGCCCGCACTACAGAGATTTAAACACTAATATTTGTACTTCATATACGACCGAATCTCCTGTAAGTTCATAGCTATAATTCTTCACTCGCATTACCGAATTTAACTTATTATTTAATATAATAAAGTCATCAATAAGCATAGCATTATTTTTGGTATTTCATATATAGTAGTCGAAGCAAAGGTTAGGACAGATAAAAAGCTTAAAACTCAAACAAAGCAAGGTTTTTCCTTCTTCTTTCTTCCTTCTTCCTTCTGCTATAAAATCTAATTAGGGCTTGCTGATTAAATCTAAAAGCATTGACATATAAAGACAAGTGCCTTTTTGGGGTCGAAAAAAGTGCATGGTTTTCAGTCTAAAAGGCTCAAAAAGTTAGTATTTTAGGCGCATAGTTGGGCAGAAAAATCAAGGGACAATTCTTACTCCTACCTCCTCTAAATTCCTATTTCTCCCCTCCTGGGAGGGGGAGGGGCGAGGGGTGGGTTGTCTTCTGTCTTCCCCTCCTGGGAGGGGCGAGGGGTGGGTTGTCTCCTACCCCAGCAAAAAGACTTTCCATACGCAAACCCTAATCTTTCATAATAGCTTGCCCAAAAATATAAATTGATAGAATTGCTAATAATCCACGAAAAGCTAAACTGATAACTTTGTCTGGTAATTTAGGCAGAAATCTCGTACTAAATTGAACACCTAATAAACCACCAAATCCTAATAATGCTCCAGGTTCCCATAAAACATTACCTCTAATCCCATGACCTATACAAGCAGAAAAAGCTGTAATTACAATCACTCCTAAGCTAGTTTGAATAGCTACCTTAATACTTTCACCTAATAATAATATTTGCAAAGGTACTATAATTACACCACCTCCCACACCAAATACACCTGCTAATAATCCAGCTAAACTACCAGTAATAACTCTAGCAATAACCTTGATATATTTATCTGGAAATTGATAATTTATTTCTTTGACTATTTTCTCAAACATTAATGGTAAAGGATGGGGAGTCAATGGCAAAATAAATTCCACTACAAAATCTTGATTATTAGTATTTTCTGCTTTGACTTTAAGATTTTCCTGCTGATTATTTTGTAATTCTTCGTCTTGCTTTTTCTTCATTGTTATTTGTTTACGAAACTCCACTAAATAGATATTCAAAGCTAGAAATAATCCAAAAGCAAATAACAACCAACGAGAAGCAAATAAATTAGCAAAATATACCCCTAACTGAGCAGTAATCAAAGCCGGAAACCCTATTCCTAGCACTCGAATAATACTTAAATATCCCATTTTCCAGTTTTGAATACTACCAGAAGTAGCCGTAATTATAATTGATAAAGTGCTAGTAGCAACTGCTTGTATAGGTTCATATCCTAATGTCACTAATAAAGGTACGAGAATAGTACCACCACCAATACCTAAAAATCCAGCCAATACACCAGCAAATAATCCAGAAACAGCCAGAATAAATAATTCTAT
>NZ_JAAHGU010000081.1:0-32500 GCF_010692685.1 Okeania sp. SIO2F5
ATTAATTAATCATTCTAGCAATTGATTAATCCACAATCCAATTCTATCAAAAATATCAAATCATTCGTCACTGTGCAACGCCAAATAATATGGTAGTCCTATATATATTGTATCCTTCATCACAACTGCCAATTGTCCGTTCGCTGGCAGGAGAAACAGTTGATCATTTTCTTTGTGAGTTTAATACCCCACCGTCAACGGGGGTGTTCACGCATTACATGGGGATTCTCACCCCAAGTAATTTTCCTCCTGTCTCCAGTATAGCTGTCTCCTGTCTCCTTCAAAAATATCAAATCATTCGTCACTGTGCAACGCCAAAAATTCAGGTATAAAGCCTCTCAATTCATCCAATCCTCTTAATTTTATCAGAAGAGGTAATTCTAAATTCTAAATTCTAAATTCTAAATTCTAAATTCTAAATTCTAAATTCTAAATTCTAAATTCTTGAAATTGTTGTAATATTTGCTGTTGAACTTGGGTAATTTTTTGTTCCCCATCAATAGTAAGTAATCTTTGACGATATTCATAATATTCCAAAATAGGAATAGTACGCTCATAGAATAACTCTACCCGACGTCGCACAATTTCTGGGTCATCATCAGCACGCGATCGCTGTAGACATCGATTCATCAGTACTTCCTCAGATACCTGTAAATAAATTGCCCAATCTAGCTTTTGCCCTAAATCATCTAATAAAAAATTTAGTTCTTCCGCCTGAAAAGCAGTTCTGGGATAACCATCAATTAACCAACCCTGGCTAACATCAGATTCTAGAAGTCGTTGACGAACAAACTGGATCATTGTTTGGTCTGGTACTAACTCCCCCTTTTCTACATAAAGCTGCGCCATCTGGCCTAATGTTGTTTGAGTAGCGATCGCTTCTCTAAGTAAGTCGCCAATAGAAATTAAAGGTATCTGTAGATGATTACATAACCATTGTGCTTGAGTTCCTTTCCCAGCACCTGGACCACCTAAAATTATCAGTCTCACAGTCCCTCAACTTGATTAGTCACAATACAATACTTGATTATTTTATATATCTATATAGCAGCATTAACAGGACTTACACAAAAAGTGGAATTATATACAATTTGTAGAGGTTAACTGCCGTCACCCCCTACTAGATATGGTGGTTATGCGTAAGTCCTGATTAATTGATTTATCAAAAACTCAGATATATATAATAGCAATCAGGAATCAGTAGTGAGAATTTGACTGTTCCTTATATAATATAATGTTCTTCTTCCCTGTTCCCTGTTCCCAGATCCGGTGTTCCCTGTTCCCTGTTCCCTAAAAGTTTCCAATATCTCACAACCTAAATCATATTGCTATAGAACCCATTTGGTATTTTTAGTCATAATTCATCATTAACAGGACTTATGCATAACCACCACTTATGGTAGGAGTATACGGCCGTTAACCCCTACAAATGGTGTATAACTTCTTTTTTGCATAAGTCCTGATTAAGTGCTTTGGTAGTCCTAACATAGTCAGGATAGAGAATCTTAGAACTATCCGTTGACTCTTGTGTTCCCTATTACCTATTTATTTGAATTGGACATATATATAGTGTTAAATTTATAGTATAATCAAAAAAAGCACTATATATTGTAAAACAAGTATTGTCCTTGGGCAATGTTTCAGTCCAGCTTACAAACTGGAAAAATTCAGTATATTACCAAAAATAGATTTCTCAATTTTAATTTTCATAATGGTTGCACAACTACAAACCCCTTCTATAAATATTCCTAGCGATCTACCATACACTGTTCCAGGTCTGGTGCAAGTATTCACAAGTGGTCAGCGCAATTTCTTTACTGATGTTATGGCTCAAGCTTTGAGGATAGCTGGCCAAGGAACTCCTGTGTTGATTGTACAGTTTCTCAAAGGAGGAATTAACCAGGGACATGATCATCCAATGCAACTAGGACAAAATCTGGATTGGGTTCGTTGTGGTCTTCGTGGTTGTATTGATACGCCGGATATAGATGAAAGTCAGAAAAATTCACTACTGGATTTGTGGGACTATACTCAAAGGGTTGTAGATGAAGGAAAGTATGAGTTAGTAGTTCTTGATGAATTAAGCGTAGCAATTAATTTTGGCTTAATTCCAGACATTGAAGTAATAGAGTTTCTAGAAAAACGCCCTGGTAATGTAGATGTAATTTTGACAGGACCAGATATGCCAGAAGCAATTTTGGACATGGCAGACCAAATTACTAAAATTCGTCGCAGTCACAGGCCATAAGAAAGAAAGTTTTAATCAGGGTCTGCTGAAAAAATTGGTTAGTGGGGGTAGGAGACGGGGACGGGTCGATTTGTGGGGAACAGGCAATGGTTTCGGTCATTTTATGTTAAGAAATTTTCTTGAATTTCAGCATAAAATTTCAGTAAATTGATGCTAATAAGAGCCAATAACTAGGAGATAAGTTAAATATAAAAAGCTCCATTACCGTAAGCTATCCTGACTTTTAGCAATATTGCAGCAAGCTCTAATTATCTAGGAGAGAGAAAAGGGAAGAGGTTTTGCTTTCCAAATTCTCTCTTTACCAAGATTAAAATATTAGAATTACTGCCTAATCCTTTTTTAAACCATTTATCGTACATTTTTCCTACATTTTCTTGAGAGTAGGCAGTAGGGAGTAGGGTTTCTAGGAATAATATATCTTCACGGTTGTGCCTAGAATTTTTAAAAATATGATTGAAGTTTACTTATTAGTTAATAACTGAAATTTTGAGGCAGTACAGCATTAATGTTTATGAATTAGTATAAGTTGATGCTTGTAGAGAAATAATTTTTGTTGTTGTAAAAAATTATCTTTGTGAAAAAATCTTCCAGCTATGATTTTCTTCTAAATTCTGTCTCCTGACTCCTGACTCCTGACTTCTTCTTAGGAGAAGATAAATGATTACTTCGGTGGGAAGGATATTTCTGTTACTATCGTTACAGTAAAATGAAAAAGTTTAGTTATTGAGCATGAAACAAATATTTTTGGCAGTGCTGACTGTCGCTACACTCCTATCTAGAACCATCACCTGCAAGGTCCAATCAACTTAACGATCTTTACAACAGTTGCTACGGAGGAAATACTGGGAGTTGTGAGAGATGAGGTAGGCTTTGCAGACAAGGAAATGCGCGAGCTTGCGACTTAGTTAATACTGTGACTAGAGCGGGTATTCGTCAGATTAGCTATTATTGCCAACAGCGAAATAATAATCGGGCCTGTAATTTTTTGCGCCAGGTTAATCAAGCAGGTGGTCTTAGCAACTTAGCTCGTTTGTGCAGTCAGGGCGATGGCGGAGCTTGCAATGCTCTGAGGGTTATTAATTGCTATGCGGCAGAAAATTTCACACGTGGCAGACGTAAGTGTGGCTGACTCAATTAGCGGGGACTTTCGATTTGTCTGTTTGGCCTGGTTAATTTTCAAGCAAGGAGAAATATGTCAGGCAATCGCTAATTTTGGATTTTTTAGCAGGGTGCGTTAGATGGGAGTAGGGGAGTAGGGGAGCAGGGGATATAGAGGAGATAAAGACACCTAGAAAGAAAAATCTATTGCACAGTTTTAGCTTTGTCAGTCTACTAAATTTATTCCTTTTACAAATAGTCTCTAAGGCTTGACAAAATTTATCAAATGATGAAGTAAATTAATATTGGACAACTAAAGAATTGATGGGGATTTATACTATAGGGTATCAAATATAGTTAAATTAAATTATGCGAATATTACAGATAGTACCATCTATTTCTCTTGTTTATGGTGGTCCTAGTCAAATGGTATTAGGACTTTCTACTGCTCTTGCTGCTCAAAATATAGATGTTACTATTCTCACTACAGATTCTAATGGAGATATAGGTCAACCACCTTTAGATGTTCCTCTTGATAAACCTGTTAGACAAAATGGTTATCAAATTCGTTATTTTCGTTGTTCTCCATTCCGTCGTTATAAATTTTCTCTGAAGTTATTACAATGGTTAAATCAACACGCTTCTGAATTTGATTTAGCTCATATTCATGCTCTTTTTTCACCAGTAACTACTATGGCTGCAACTATGGCTAGAGCTAATAATTTACCCTATATTTTAAGACCTTTAGGTACTTTAGACCCGGCTGATTTACGGAAAAAAAATTTACTCAAAAAAATTTATGTTTCTCTGTTAGAAAAGCGGAATATTGCTCATGCAGCAGCACTTCATTTTACCAGTTTGGAAGAGGCAAAAGTTTCTGAAAGATTTGGTGTATCGACACGAGATTTAGTAATTCCTTTGGGTGTTAATCCCCCAGGTAATATTCAGGATGAAAAGTTAGTTAATTATCTTCAATCTCAAGCCATAGAAATTAAACATCCTGTGATTTTATTTATGTCTCGAATTGAACCTAAAAAAGGGCTAGATTTATTATTACCAGCTTTAGAAAAATTATTAGCAGAAGGGATAGATTTTCAATTTATTTTAGCAGGTGCTAATCCTCAAGATCCTAATTATGAAGCAAAAATTCGGTCACAAATAGAGGGTTCACCTCTTGCTAAATGTACAAAAATAACGGGGTTTGTTACAGGAGAAATTAAGGCAAGTTTATTACAGGTTGCTGATGTATTTGTGTTGCCTTCTTATTATGAGAATTTTGGTATCGCAGTAGCAGAGGCAATGGTGGCAGGTACACCAGTAGTTATTTCCGATCAAGTTCATATTTGTCAAGATGTAGCAGACGCAGAAGCAGGTTGGGTTGGTAGTTGTAAAATAGAGGATATGGCTATTTTAATTAAGTCAGCCTTGCAAAATGAAGCTGAAAGAAAACAACGAGGTTTGAATGCTAAAGAGTTAGCTAGAAAAAATTATAGTTGGGAAGCGATCGCTATACAAACTATTCAGGCTTACCAAAAAATTATTACCTATTAATAAGTCGTAATTTGCCTATTATTCAGTTAACAGTTATCAGTTTACTTTTGCCAACTCCAATAAACGATTTTTTTTGCTAATTAAACAGATTTGATATTAAGTGCTTGGAGTGGATTAGTATAGGTACTATCGGCTAAAGGAGGTGACTTATTTTAGCCCAATATTGGAAGATATAGCAGTCTAATAAAAGGGCACGGACATATCAAAAGCTTAAAACTCAGATCAGACTACACAGGATTTTTGCTTCTTGCTTCTTGCTTCTTGCTTCTTGCTTCTTGCTTCTTGCTTCTTGCTTCTTGCTTCTTGCTTCTTGCTTCTTGCTTCTTGCTTCTGTTATAACTGACAACTGTTCACTATTAATTAATTTAAGTCTAAATAGTCATCGTCAAACATTTTTATCTATCAATAAATTTGTGATTTTTTTACAAATAGTAAATAACCACATTTTATTTACTTTTCATAATTTTGATTATTTCTATACTTTCTAGACTTTTTTTTAGTCTCCTGATGGTTTGCTGACTGAGCTTGAAAAATTGCTGAAGCTTTCTCTACAGGCACTTCCAATACCTGAAACAAACGAGTTAAAAATGTTTGTTCTTTACCAGAAAAAACTCCATCTATTAAGATTAGATCGACAGCTAATGTAAATGCTATTTCTTTATACTCTGGATGTAGCACATCGTTGGCTATAGCAACTAAATTACTTATACCTTTTTCACTGAGTAAATTGAGCAATCTATCTAGCATATTTGTAATCTGTTTTTCTGAATAACCTTTAAACATTTCCATTTGCGTCAAAAGTACTATAAGTCTTTCTGTTTCTTGATCTAAAAGATAACCATCTGAGGCAATGGCAGATATTGCAATAGCAGCTATTGCTTCTTGTTGTGAGAATGCCATTCGATTTGGATTGTAAACTCCAAGAACCTTATTTAATAAACTCATGTTAGGCTTTGCCTCCCAATTTATTGTTTGTTTATTTCTTGACTATTTTATCTTGTATAACAGCTTTTAATAGTTTATTGTTTCTATCACAGGATTTTTTTTTTGTCAACCAGACTATAATCAGACCATTTTGACAAATTGATAATTAATTAAGAGTATTAAAGTTGTACTGAAAGTCTGAATAAAAAGATAAGTTGATTGAGGTATTAAGAAAAATATTTTGAATCAAGTCAGCTTTTTTTTATTATTTTATTATTATAGCAATCATAAATCAGATGTAAGAATTGAGGTGTTCCTTTAAAGTATAGAATATAGCAGTTATCTTATTCATATACATTCGTTTTTTTCTTATTCCCTGTTGCCTGTTGCCTTTCGGAGCTGTTGCCTAAAAGTCTCCAATATCTCACAACTAAAATTATATTGCTATATGTTAAACACCGCTTTAAATATTTTTAGCTAACTTGAATTTTGAGGTATAATTAATATCATGTCCGGATAATTAGGGTGCCAAAATATTCTCCTCTTATTCCTTCTTTTTTAATAAGACTATTTTGACAAATTGATAATTCATTAAAAGTATTAAAGTTTTGTTGAAAGTCTGAATAAAAAACTAAGTTGATTGAGATATTAAGAGCAATATTTTGAATCAAATTATTTTTTTTATGATATTAAACATCGCTTTAACTCCTTTTTGCTATCTTGAATTTTGAGGTAGGATTAATATCATATTCAGATAATTAGCGTTTGAAAAATTTATCCTCTTCTTCCTTATTCATTAGACTTGTCGCTTTATAAATTAAAAAATGCCCAAAAACCTTGTTCTGTAAGGATTGTAGCTATTGGATAGCAAAAATGCTTGGAATTATTGCTCTGTCTAGGTTAGAGTGATTTTTTCCCTTTATTTAGCGACAACTCTATTATTCATTATTCCTTATTCTTTAATGAGACTATTTTGACAAATTGATAATTCATTAAAAGTATTAAAGTTGTGCTGAAAGTCTGAATAAAAAGCTAAGTTGATTAAGATATTAAGAACAATATTTTGAATCAAGTCAGCTTTTTTTTATGATGTTCAACATCCCTTTAACTCCCTTTTACTATCTTGAATTTTGAGCTAGTATTAATATCATGTCCGGATAATTAGCGTTTGAAAACTTTCTCCTCATCTTCCATCTTTGATTATTCCATATTCCATCTTTATTCCCTTCTGAATCCCTCATAAGATTTCTTGATTTATTCCGACATTTAATCATTTTCTAATGGAATTAAAAACAAGCTTCCTGTTTCTGGAAATCCCAATTTATTAGACTTATCAAATCGCCAATGTTGTTGATAACGATTAAGAAAATTCTGACCAACAACCCCATCAATACCTATTAAATCAAGAATTTGATTATCAATAATAATCCCATCTAATTGAGATACTTCATGCTGTTGTAAACTCACAGTATCCAACATTGTTTTCCGAGCAATTTCAGTACCACAAAATCCTAAGACATCTATTTTTTCTGCATTAGCAATATCAATTCCTAATTCATTTGCTAAATTCCGAGATAAAACCATCAAATCTGCTCCTGTATCTAATAGAAACAGAAAAGGTCCTTTACCATTAATTTTTACCTCAGCTAACATGACTCCCATTCTACCTATCAAAGGAATAGCATTATTAACAGAAGAAGAAGGAGGTAGTAACTCCAACTGGGAAGTTTGAGGATTAATAATTACATCAAAACCTTTCAGAAAATCTAAACCTAAAACACCTGATAAATTACCAGGAATAGCTGTTTTAGATAAACCCATTCCTTGCAAACCATTTACTGTAGCTGCATCAACTTTTATTGTAGGTAAAGTATGTATATTAGCATTAACATTTGAACAGTCATCACCCACAACAAAATAAGATAATAAATCATTGGGAATAGGAGTACTTACTAAACCCAAATTTTGAGCTATTTTGCTTTCTATAATTGTATTAGAAGCACCTGTATCTAACAAAAAACTTTTAGTTTCCCCTGCCACTATTACTGGAAGAGTAAATACCTGACTATTTGTAAGTTTTTTAAGCTTGACAGTAGCTTTTCCTTGACTCAGAATTTCTGGTAAACTAGCTCCACTTATTTCTAATAACGCTTCCATTCTTTGATTAGCATCTGGGCGAAATTTACCATCTGGAGTTAACATTATTACTCTCATTGTGCATTGCATAGAAGCTACTTGTATCGCTTCTAAAGATGCTTCTGTGGGTTTAACTATTTTTCTGAGACATTGAGTGAGTTCTTGTAGAACTTCTTGGGATAGTCTACTAGGTTTTGATGATGGTATTTGAGCAAGGGTAGTAGGATGATTTTGTTCGCTAAAGTTGGGTTGAGGTGTAAAAAGAAAACCAATAATTCCTATGACTGAAATAATTAATTTAATTGAGGTAGTTTTTGGCATAATATCAAATCCGATAGCAAAATAGTCAGTCCTCAGTCCTCAGTCCTCAGGAGTTATAAATAGATTGGTGTGAGGTACACCAAATAGGAACCTTAATAATTGGACATCATAAGAAGTGGAAATAATCTATTAATCTAGGGAAAAAGAACAATCAACAGTTTGTTAATATACCTCATTATAGATTAATAGAGATGTTAAGATATAAAGCTCAGATTAATTGGGTTCAAAGTAATAATTACTGAAGAATCATATACATCACAATCAATTTCTTTACATAAATATTAATTACCAACATAAGGTGAATCAAAACCGATATTTAAAGGGAAAAGAATGGCTAGAGGATTGTATAAAACAGGAGATAATAAGTTATTAAATGCTGATGTGAATGGAGCATTTAATATTATTAGAAAAGTAATTCCCGATGTTTTTGAGGAATAAAGAGTTTGCCGTTTAACCCTGTAATGCTTGACTCACTATGAATGACTAGACTTTCAGACTTTTGAGTAAGTTTAGTTGAGCGGTAAGTTCAACAATTAATCATTAACAATTAATAATTACTTCCCCTTAAAACAAGAGGATTGACAAAAAGGATTTTTTTCTCCTTGATAGTTAGAGGAAATATTTTTCCCACTGTTTCATTTTCCTTGTTCCCTACTATAATATATAGCAATTTCCATAATTCTGAGGCTTTAGGAAATAGGTAAAACAAGGAGGAAAAAGACAACTGTAATTCACACTTCCCGATCGACACTATAATACTCTTCTATTTATTAGATTTAATAACAGAAGTCAAAAACATAAAATATAAATATTATAGAAGAAAAAAATTAAATTTTACTTTGGCTGCGAGGTCTATTAGACATAGGCGTGAAAATCAAAAATATAATCAATTATTATCCATAAATTATCAATTATTTCCCCCTACTCCCTCTTTTATAGATAGATATGTCTATTGTTCAATGCTTTGTTTATGCTTCTTTATTTAATCGATTAACAAACTTATTAAGTCGCTCTAAATACTCATCACCAGCAATAGCAGCAACATCATTATGATCTGCACCTGGAACTATATATAAATCTTTGATTTTAGCAGGAGTAACTGCAAATAATTTTTCACTCATATAGGCAGGAACCGATCCATCTTCCCTGCCATGAATTAACATAATAGGTATGTCTAATTTCCGTAATTTTGTAATTGAGTCAAATATTTGATGTAAGATTAATTTGATTGGAAAAAATCTATACATTCTTCCCCTATAATCCACCATCCCTTGCATAGAAGTAAAAGAACTTTGAATAATTAATCCGGCCATTTTCGGATGTCTTATAGCCAACTCAATAGCAATAGCACCTCCCAAAGAATGACCATAAACCAGTATATTTTGTGGATTAATTTCTCTTTGATTAACTAAATAATTCCAGACAATTTCTACATCTTGATAAATCTGTGCTTCACTAGGGAAATTCCCTTTACTTCGCCCATAACCACGATAATCTATCAATAAAACATCAAAACCTAATTTCTGAAATCTATAAGCTTGTTCAACATTCGCTCCAATATTAATACCATTACCATGCAAATATAACAGCACACCCTGAAAATTTGATACCTCAGAATTAGCAGGTATCCACCATCCATGTATTTGCTCTAACTTGCCTTTTTTCTTAGAAGCAGATAACCAAACATCTTCATAGGAAAGATTTACATCTTTCGGCGTTATTTTTATAACAGAACTAGGGAAAAACATAAATCGCTGCTGTAAAAATACCAAAAATATACAGACAGCAACATAAGCGATCGCTAAAACTATCCCAACAATTAAAATCAACTTTGCAACGAAAAAATAATCAAATTGCCACATAATAAAAATCGGCAGTTAGGTTTTGATTAACCAATAATTTTCTCAACACCTAACGCCTCATAAATAATAACTAAAAACCAACTTTCTAAAGGCGAGGCAGAAGTTTATACCAATCATTAGATTGTTCATAAACATGAGCAACTTCAAATAATAAAGCCTCCTTCAAAACATTACCAATTAATTGCATACCAATAGGTAAACCTTTTTCATCAAAACCACAAGGTAAACTCAAAGCAGGTAAACCAGCCAAATTAACTGGAATAGTCATTAAATCAGACAAATACATACTCAGTGGGTCATCAGTCTTTTCACCCGCCTTAAAAGCAGTAGTCGGAGCAGTGGGACAAGCCAAAATATCCACCTGAGCAAAAGCCTTATCAAAATCTTCCTTAATCAAAGTCCGGACTTTTTGAGCCTTAAGATAATAAGCATCATAATATCCAGCCGACAAAGCATAAGTACCAATCATAATTCGGCGCTTAACTTCCGTACCAAAACCCTCAGCACGAGTCTGAGCATACATCTCCAAAAGATTTTCCGACTTAGGAGCGCGGAAGCCATATTTCACCCCATCATAACGAGCTAAATTAGCTGAAGCTTCCGATGGAGCAATAATATAATAAGTAGGCAAACCGTAGCGGAACCTGGGACAAGAAACAACCTGAATTTCCGCTCCCAACTCCTGTAACTGTTCCACTGCCTTAGTAAAAGCTTGATTAACAACTGGGTCTAAACCCTCACCAAAAGTTTCTTGAATTAGACCAATTCTGATTTGCCCCTTTGGTCTTAAATTCGGTCTCAGGTTCCTCGTATAATTTGGGATAGACACATTAAGACTCGTAGAATCTTTAGGGTCATAACCAGCGATCGCCTGCAACAAAATCGCAGCATCCTCAACAGTCCTAGCAAAAGGCCCTATTTGGTCTAAAGAAGAAGCAAAAGCCACCAACCCATAGCGAGAAACCAGGCCATAAGTAGGTTTCATACCCACTACACCACAAAAAGATGCTGGTTGACGAATAGAACCACCAGTGTCCGACCCTAATGCAACTACAGACTCTTCAGATGCCACTGCTGCGGCCGACCCCCCAGAAGAACCACCAGGCACTCGTTCCACATCCCACGGGTTAGCCGTAACTTGATAAGCAGAATTTTCCGTCGAACTACCCATGGCAAATTCATCTAGATTTGTCTTACCCAGAATAACTGCACCAGAATCTAAAAGTTTTTGAGTCACAGTCGATTCATAAGGAGGAATAAAATTTTCTAGAATCTTAGAACCACAAGTAGTAGGGATACCTCGGGTGCACATATTGTCCTTCACAGCGATGGGAATCCCTGCTAATTGTCCAATTTTCTCTCCTGCAGAAATTTGGGCATCCACCTGACGGGCCTGTTCTATGGCCTTTTCTGCCGTGACACAGATAAAGCTTTTCAACTTTGGCTCCAACTGGCTGATGCGTTTTAGGGCCTCTTGGGTAATTTCTACAGCAGAGCGTTCTTTACTTATTAGTTGTTGATGCAGCTCGCTAATGGATGCCATGCCTATACCATCATTCCTAAAGTTCAGCTATTAGATTATAGGGTTAATTGAATTAACTATAAATAATTAACTATCAAAAATTCCTATGGCAGGGAACAGGCAACAGGCAACAGTCGGAAAAATATTCCCCTGTCTCAAGAGCTTTATCATTACTATGTCCGCGCCCTGTCTATTGCTATACATAGCACTGCGCAAATAGGTTAGGGCAATTATAAACACTCATGCCGAGGGTCATTATAACTTTTGACTTTTAAATTTTAACTTTTGACTTTTGACTTAATCTATATATTCCAAGGTAGATTTTATCCGGAGATTGGCACATAGAGGTAGATAAGATTAAAAACTTCCATAATTTCCGAATAGGAGGTATGCCAGCAAAAGCTAGTTTGAAACCACATCTTACGGTAGAGGAATTGAAAATTCGCTACCGACAAGCTCCAGATACCATCGAATCTCGTCGGTGGCATCTCCTGCTTCTAATTGCTCAACAATGGTCTATTAAAAAAGCATCTCAAGTTGTGGGACTTAACTACGATTATGCTAAGGAAATTGTTGGGCGCTACAATAGGGAAGGGCCTGAATCTGTGAAAAATCGCAGTAAAGACCGTCAACCACCACCTGCTAAATCTTTGTTGACACCAGCTCAACAGCAGGAACTTTCAGAGGCTTTACAAGGGCCTGCTCCTGATGGTCAAGCATGGTCTGGTCCAAAAGTAGCCCGTTGGATTGCTCAGAAAACTGGTCGCGACCATGTCTGGCCTCAACGAGGTTGGGATTACCTAAAACGACTAGGCATTGACTGGAAAAAAAAGTAGAAAAATGTTGGATCGTATCTTAAATGGGATTTTGAATTGGAGAAATTTTTCTCTACAGGAATTTTAGATTTTTATCCTGCATTGCAGTGCTATTTAAGTTGTAAGGAAAATATTTTGGAATTAAGAGAATTAAGAAACAAGGGTGCAGTTTCTGTTGTGTTAGGGACAAATATTAAGGACTGAGGTATGGCGAAGAAACCTCACTGTACCTAAATTCCGCAACAAATGCTTACATTAAAAGCTTTTCCGGAGCAAGAGCGAAAATCTTGAGAAATTGAATGAAGGTTGTTGAGGCTATAAGTAATAAATAATGCTTGATATTATCAATTATTTATCTTTTCTGTGGCGGGTTTAATAACCCACTGTCAACGACGGGGATGCTTAAAATTGTTTGGGGTTTGTAGACACAAACGTAGCTTGTCGAAGACTATTCATAAGCAATTTTCTCTTATGCCTTCTACCTTCTTCAATGGCAATAACCTACAACATAAATATCCCAAGATTTCGTTGTTATGAAAATCAATATTTGTACAAAAATATGTTTAGTATTTGCTTTCTGTTTAGGGACTAATTTAACTATCAATAATCCCGCTTATGCTAGACCAAAATCTAGATTGCTTTGTGAAATTAAAGAAGAACTATGTCAAAGAAAGGAACAGAATGTATGTACAGAAAAAGAAAGCTGTTCTGAAAAAATAAAGCCAGTAGTCAAAGAAGTTTCACCCATAATTCGACCTAATAAATTTTATTGTGACCGGGGTAAAAATGGTATCCCAACTACTTTTGTCAAAACACCACAAGGTACTTATACAGTTATTCGTTGGGTTTCTAATTATTTCTTATCTGCTGGATATAGTCCCCTGACTCGTTGCCGCCAAGTATCAGATAAATTTCAATTTTTCTATGACGATGGCAGACTAGATTACATTACGACTGGTATTGTTAATCGTCAACCAGTAATTTGTGTTTCTGGTAGAAAGGGAGGTCCTTGCCAAGGGGTATTATTTACTCTCAAACCTCAGCAAAGTGCTAGTGAAACAGTTCAAAAGTTATTTGATATTCGAGTTGGTGCTTCTACAGGTCCACTATATGAAAGTGGTTCCCGTTTCTATTTAAACTTTAATGACTATATAGAAGATTTAGTAAAAAACAAATATGACAGGTCTTCTAATAATTCTCAAACTTCTAGTTTCACTGGTTGGTAATGGAGTAATACCATTTCTCAAAAACTTTTCTACCAGCATCTTGAGCGGGGGAATAGGGGAGAATTAAACATAATAATAATTAACATTAACTGAGCTGCTAATTAGCAAAAAGGCTATTTAACTTGTGTTAATTATTTAATAACTGAAGCGCGACTTAAGTATAGTATTACTTTTGGAAATTGGTATAATATTCTGTGAATTGGCGATCGCTAATATTAACAGTTTGTATTGGTAATTGGTTATTTTACTTCCCAATACAAGCACTATCTAAAAATTTTTATCGCCTCAAAAATTCATAAATTAAAATACAAGTTCAAAATTGTACTGACTGTAATAATTTTTGTACTATTGAAGAGCTTAAAGGTTTAGCTAAATCAATCACAGTTAAAGTTATTTCTGAAAATGCTTGGGGTTCAGGAATTATTTTAAAACGGCAAGAACAAATCTATACAATTGTTACTAATCAGCACGTTTTAGATACTCAAAATAAATTTTATCTGATTCAAACTCCAGATGGTAATTTCTATGAAGCAAATCAAATAGATCATGAAGGTTTTCAAGGAAATGATTTAGCTCTATTACAATTTCGCAGCACTGATTATATCTACACTGTTGCATCTCTAGGAAATTCTCATACTCTTGCTGAAGGAGATAAGATTTTTGCTGCTGGGTTTCCTATTTTAGAAAAACCTCAAGATACAGAGTTTTTATTTACCAGGGGAAAAGTCTCAATATTGTCTGATAAACCTTTAGAAAAAGGTTATCAAATTGGCTACACTAATTTGATTAAAAAGGGGATGAGCGGTGGTCCGTTACTGAATATTTATGGGCAAGTTATTGGTATTAATGGAATGCACGCTTATCCTTTATGGGGTAATCCTTTTTTGTTAATTTTGATTCCTATTTAAATTCTTGATTTTTCCCTCTGAGTGCTGAATTATCAAATATGGATTTCAAAATTTTCCATCGACTTTTGTTAATTTTGATTCCTATTTAAATTCTTGATTTTTCCATCTTCCATCTTCCTTCTTACTTCTTACTTCTTCCTTCTACTATGAACTTTAAAAATTATCTATGGACTTTTGTGAATTTATTATTCCCAATTCAGCCATTACTTCTGACTTCTTCCATCTTACTTTTTCCTTCTACAGCAATTGTTTTAATGCAACCTGCTGCTACAGCTTTAATGGCAGATGAAATTAATCAAATTGCCACAGAATTTACAGTATTAATTGATTCGATCAATCCAGCTTCTGGGGTAATAATTTATCGTAAAAAAGATACTTATTATGTTTTAACTGCCAAGCACGTTGTAGAAACCCAAGATGAATATGCAGTTATTACCAAAGATGGAGAAAGACATAAAATTGATTATCAAAGAATAATTAAATTACCAGGAGTAGATTTAGCACTTTTAGAATTTCAGAGTCAGAAAAAGTATCAAATAGCTACTTTAGCTGATTATGATTATCAAGCTGAATTTCGTCATATTTTTGTGTCTGGTTGGCCTGCATCGAGATTACCTTTTTCCGAAAGAGAACATTTATTTAGTCCGGGATTATTAATTAATCAAGATTATGAATTAGCTTTTATCAAAGACCCGGTTTCTAATGGTTATGAACTTTTTTATAACAATATTACTGAGTTAGGTTTGAGTGGCGCACCTATTTTAGATACTCAAGGAAGAGTAATTGGAATTCATGGTGCTTCTGAAGGTACAAAAATTTATGATGAAAAGTCTAATTCAGTGGAGAGGGTGAGTATTGGTTTTAGTTATGGAATTCCTATCAATACTTTTTTACAGTTAGCAGATAAGTTCAATATGAGATTAAATATTCAATTGGAAAATTTCCCACCACCAGAACTAACTGAAAAAGAAGCTTTTTCTATAGAAGCTTATTTAAAAGTTCCAGAAACAACAGATATTTCTAGTGCAGCAGCATGGGCAAACCGTGGAAATCATTTGTATAGATTGGAGAGATTTGAAGAAGCACTAATAGCTTTTGAACGTGCAATAAAAATCAGAGAAAATTTTTATCCTGCTTGGTATGGAAAAGGAAATGTCTTATCAGCTTTAGGTAGACATGATAGAGCAATTGATGCCTATAAAAAAACAGTAAAAATTCAACCATATTTTTATTTAGCTTGGCGATACAAAGGCGCTTTATTAGCTTATTTAGACCGACCTCACGACGCATTAATATCTTTTAATCAAGTAATTAGATATAAACCAGATGATTTTGTAGTTTGGTATCTGAGAGGAAATATTTTAACAAAACATTTTCAGGAATATAAAGAAGCGATCGCTGCTTATGATCGAGCAATTCAATTAAAGTCTGATTTTGTTGATGCTTGGCTGGGAAAAGGGGAAGTTATTTATCGTTTAGAACGGTATCAAGAAGCTAGACAAGTAGCTCAACAAGCGTTGAAACTTAAGCCTAATAATCCAGAAATTTTGAGTTTTTTAAATGCTCTAGATGAAAGAAATTTACTACCATACTCTGTTGAATGGAGACCAAATCAAAACCAAGTAGAAAGAAGAAATTATCCTCCCAGAAGACCACCTAATTTATTATGGTAATCAATATATATAGTAGGGAATTAGGAAGCAGGGAGTAGAGAGTAGGGAATAGGAAATACCAAGTGTGAAAAAAGAATGTTACGGATAATTAGAGTAATTTCTAGACTTTACCTATAGTATTTCTTTGACTAAAAATAAATCTTATCCCTAATAAATTCTGAAAAACCCCGGAACATTCTTACGTATTTTTGGCTCTATAAGACCAACAATCATATCTCAACCATCAAGTTTTAATATCCGATAGATTAACCCACAAATATCAAGGATATTACGACAAATTTATTATGGCTTTTTAAAATTCTTAACCTACCACCTATAACTTTCTTCAAGGTTTATTTAGGTATAGCAGTCGAAGGAAAGTTTAGGACAGATCGACAGCTTAAAACTCAGACATTGTCAATGTAACTCCGGGTAGTAATCTGACAAATATTAATATTGGTAATATTGGCAATGTTAGTAACCGTGGTCAAATTAGTGGCACGAAATTTAATGATACGAATACGAATAGAATATTTGACCCTGGAGAATTGGGTTTAGCAGATATTACTTTATATTTAGACCTCAACCAAAATGGATTTTTGGATGAGGGAGAACCTCCGACTATTACTAGTGTTAATGGTGAATATTCTTTCCTAGATTTACCTCCTAATACTTATATCTTGAGAGAAATTTCTCCACCAGATTTTGACCAAACTACTCCCGACCCAATTTTAAATGTAACTCCAGGAAGTAATCTAATAGTTAATATTGGGAATGTAAGTAACCGAGGTCAAATTAGCGGTACAAAATTTAATGATACGAATACTAATGGAAGATTAGACCCTGGAGAAAATGGTTTACAAGATATTACTCTATATTTAGACCTAAATCAAAATGGATTTTGAGATGAGGGAGAACCTCCGACTATTACTGATATTAATGGTGAATATTCTTTCCAAGATTTACCTCCTAATACTTACACGATTAGGGAAACTCAAAATTCAGAATTTGACCAAACTACTCCCGACCCAATTATTAATGTAACTCCAGGAAGTAACATTACAAATGTCAATATTGGTAATGTAAGTAACCGGGGTGAAATTAGCGGTACAAAATTTAATGATACGAATAATAATGGAATATTTGACCCTGGAGAATTGGGTTTAGCAGATATTACCTTATATTTAGACCTAAATCAAAATGGATTTTTGGATGAGGGAGAACCTCCGACTATTACTGACATTAATGGTGAATATTCTTTCCAAGATTTACCTCCTAATATTTATATATTGAGGGAAGTTTCTCCACCAGGTTTTGCTTCAACTACTCCTGACCCAATTATTAATGTAACTTCGGGAAGTAACATTACAAATGTCAATATTGGGAATGTAAATAATCGAGGTGAAATTAGTGGCACTAAATTTAATGATACGAATACTAATGGAATATTTGACCCTGGAGAAAATGGTTTAGCAAATATTAATCTATATTTAGACCTAAATCAAAATGGATTCTTGGATGATGGAGAACCCCCGACTATTACTGATATTAATGGTGAATATTCTTTCCAAGATTTACCGCCAGATACTTACATAATTAGGGAAGCTCAAAATCCAGAATTTGACCAAACTACTCCTGACCCAATTATTAATGTCACTCCAGGAAGTAACATTACAAATATCAATATTGGGAATGTAAGTAACCGAGGTGAAATTAATGGTATTAAATTTAATGATAGAAATGCTAATGGCATATTTGAACCTGGAGAAAATGGTTTAGATAATTTCACTTTGTATCTAGATTTGAATGATAATAGTCTCTTAGATATTGGGGAACCTGCAACTATAACTGATGAATTTGGTTTCTATTCATTTGAAGATTTACCCCCCAATACTTACACAATACGAGAAGTGCAAAAATTAGGCTTCTCTCAAACTACTCCCGACCCAATTGTTGATGTAACTCCAGGTAGTGATATTAATGATGTTAATATTGGCAACTTTAGTGAATTTTCTTTCCTATAGTTTGACCATTTTTTGAATTCAAAATTCAAAATTCAAAGTTCAAAAATTTGGATTCTAACTTAATTTCAATAATTGTTTAATTAAGGATTCAAGTCTCGTTCGTAACTAACGAAAAAATCAAAAATATTTTCCTTATTTCAAGCCTCTGACTTTCCTGCGGAATGCTGCCCAAACAGGCAGAGGTTATAATTTTGAATTGATTTGACCAGATAAACATAACTTATACCAATTCACTTTAGAGATGTCACAAATAGTTTCAAACTAAAGATGTGAAATAATTTCCTGAAATTACTGTAGCGTCAAAGTTTTGAGTCTGTAAAATCTTACTTTTGACTTTTGACTTTTGACTTTAGTGAAACGGTATTATTTTCCTAAATAGGAGCGCCGAAGTTGCCAAATTAGCTCCCGATAGAGTTCATTTTTGACTCTATTTCCCCTTTCGCAATGTTCTAGCTTAATATCATCTACAAAAAACTTAACGATAAAGACTTTATTAGGGTCCATCGCTGGTCCTCCAAGAACTCTAATTTCTTGCATCCAAATTTTCGGATTTTGCCATTCAATTTGTGAGTGTTTAAATCTTTCTTGTAACCATAGGATAAGATTGTCAACAACATCATCGAATCGTGTATCATCAATGGAAAGATTATTCGCCTTTACCAATAATTTATTAGTTTTCCTCTTGAGAAGTTTAATTTTTTGCTCCCAAAATTCAGGAAGTATTTTCCGATCTTCTAACAACAAATCTGTATCTTCTAACCAGGCACTATACCATTCTCTGACTAAACCAATCAAAGAGTCTCCTCCAGCACTCGCATTATCTCCTTCTTCTAGAATTAATTTTCGTTGATGATTACTTAAAGAATCTGCTTTTTTTAATAAACCAAGTTGCTCACAAATATTCAAACAATTTTCTTGAATAGTCAGAATTTGATTGTCTTCTAAACCTTTATTTTCAAACTCTTTTACCTGTTGAGATAAAGCATAAAACTCATCCTCTATTTCCTTTAACTTATGATTGAGTTTTTGTTCTGCTTTTAGTCGTATAAAACCTGCTTCTCGCTTCTTTTCTGTTTTTATTCCCGGTTTAGAAAATCCATAAAATTGATTTATAAGTTCAACTTTACGGTCAATTTCCCCCATTGTATCGGGATGTGCTAAGACTACCTTTTCAATTAACTCAATTGCTTGACCGGGTTCAACCATTGACATGATAGGAACTTCAAGTTGATCGTAATAATGAGGAGTAGGACGAGTTAAATTAACAATTTCTGTTTTTTCAAAGTTTGAGTTGGGAATATAAAGATCGCTGTGGTTACTAACAACATACAAATGAGTGACTCGTAAACCCACTTTTTTGATAACCGCTAGTTGACCAGAAGAAAGTAAAATTACATCTCCAAATTGAAAAGGAGTATCTACTAATAAAACCAAACCGCTGAGGAAATTGGCTAGAGAATCTTTGAATGCAAAGCCAATAACAAAGGATGCTCCTCCAATTGCGACCCAAAGTCCACTAATATTAATTCCCAAAACTTGTAAGAAAAATGAGACACCAATAACATAGATTACAATTGGCAATATGGTTTCAAGGATGGGAACTAAAACATCATCCCACATAGCTTCTGTTTTATTAGCATAATCTTTTAAGTAGTAAAGAATAACTTGAGTTAAAAGTTGACCGATAATATAAGTAACTATAGCGATAGTTAGAGCAGTTAATCCTTTCTTCACCCAAACTTCATAACTGTCGAATTTCAATTGAGGAATTAATAATATTTGAACGCCGACAAATAGTGTAATTACCAATAAAGGTTTGCGTATAATTTTTAAAGTCGTGATAGCTGCATCTGAAGATAATTGACGAAATAAAGGAGGAAGGATTATAAATGTTATCAAATATAGTATGGCAACTATCGCTCCTAAAGTTGCTAAATTTTCTAAAATTTTATTTATTTCAACCATATTAACCTGTTTTATTTATAATAAATAAGCTTTTAATTTTTTTGATTTTATTAGTTAATTTTATCTGCTAAGTGCTGAGATAAAATAATTAGCATTATACCCTTAAAGAAAATTCCTCATACAAGAAGTTTCATTAATGGCAACTATCGCTCCTAAAGTTGCTAAATTTTCTAAAATTTTATTTATTTCAACCATATTAATCTGTTTAATTTATAAGAAATAAGTTTTTTAATTTTTTGATTGTATTAGTTTATTTTATCTGCTAAGTGCTGAGATAAAATAATTAGCATTATACCCTTAAAGAAAATTCCTCATACAAGAAGTTTCATTAATGGATAATTGATAATTGCCTCTGGTTAAAACCAAGAGTATTGAATATCAACACATTATTTCTTTTTTTTACTTAAAAGAGGAGGCTAATCAAGCTAAATTACTTAATTAATAATTAACAATTATTAATTATTCGGTAAAAATTTTATTTTTTTCAAACTACTGCTACTCCAAAAGTAATAACTACTAAGGTTAAGTGACGATCAATTTCATTCATAACTTTTAACTCTCCTTTGAAACCTAATTTCTCCTTCAGTGTGATAATAAGTTAATAAACTCACAGTTAATATAGCAATCCTAAATAGGTTGTAATATTTTATCTAAAATTGGATTTGAAGACCAAACCTATACATTTTTTTCAGAAATAATTTAGAATTTCTATAATAAAAATAGTGTTGGTGAATCAAGCTATGAAATCTAAGGATCCCCTTATGAGAAACCGAATTTGTGGGAAACAGGTGTCATTCAATAATTGATAATTAATAATTGATAATTACCTCTCCCTAAAACGGATTGGATTGAATAAAAGAAAAATTTTTTCTTGTTTCTCCTTTAAAGGAGAGACTTTATACCTTAATTATTCGGTAAAGTATGGGTATCTAATACAAACCCGGTTTCTACACTGATAAAAATCATAGCCTAAATCACCAACGCCATAAAAATTTAAGATAATATTACATTTTCAATACGTCTACCTGAGTCTGAAAAAATTCCCTAATTATTTTTAGGAAATATTTATCGCGCTTGGTATTATTAGTAAGTCAATAACATAGATTTTTATTCTCGGAGCATGGTTACAAACATTATTCCCCAAACAAACATCGATCGCCTATCTGTAAACTTTCAAGGAAATGAAGGAAATAACTTTTCCATTAATCCTTCTATTTCTGCTGATAGTCGTTATATTGTTTTTGAGTCTGCTGCTAATAACTTAGTAATAGGAGACACAAATAACCAAACAGATATTTTTATTACAAATAGAGAATCTCAAATTACAGATATTGTTTCGGTCAACTATTTTGGGTCTGGGGGAAATCTCAATTCTTTTCATCCTTCTGTTTCTGGAGATGGTCGCTTTGTCACCTTTGCCTCTAATGCCACTAATTTAGTTCTAGGAGATAACAATAATACAACCGACATTTTTCTCAGAGACCTCCTAACTGCTACAACCACAAGAATATCTGTAGATTCTCTAGGCAACCAAAGCAATGCTGCCTCAATAAATCCCACTATTTCTGCCGACGGTCGCTTCATTGTCTTTGAGTCTGATGCTACCAACTTAGTCACTGGAGATATTAACAACGCTAGAGATATTTTTCTGCATGACACCCTAACTTGTATAACTGCTCAAATATCTAGAAACTCCCTCGGCGATCGAGCAAATTTCAGTTCTTTCAACCCGACTATTTCTGCGGACGGTCGCTTGATCGCTTTTGACTCTTTTGCGACTAATCTTGTGGCAGGAGATACCAATAATACCAGAGACGTTTTTTGGCACGATACCCTAACTGGGATTACCAGCAGTATTTCAGTAGATGCTTTTGGCAACCAAGGAGATTTCAGTTCCATCAGTCCTTCTATTTCTGCCGATGGTCGCTTTATCGCCTTCGAGTCTACGGCAACTAATCTAGTACCGGGAGATACCAATGATGCCAGAGATATATTTGTGCGCGATGTACTAAATGGCATTACGACTCGCGTCTCTGTGGATATTTTTAGTAACCAAGTCAGTAGAAGTTCCTTTGCACCGACGATTTCTGGTGATGGTAGGTTTGTAGCTTTTGATTCTTTCGATCCGTTACTGGTGCCTGGAGATAGCAATGGCACTAATGATATATTCGTGCGGGATTTGCTAAATGGTGTCACCACTAAAATATCAGTAAATTATCAGGGGTTAGAAGGAAATTTGACTTCTTTTAATCCGGCGATTTCTGCTTCCGGGGAAGTTGTCGCTTTTGACTCTTTTGCGACTAATTTAGTAGTTGGAGATAATAATAATAGTCGAGATGTTTTTGTCTGGAGTGAAAATATCTAGTTAGGGTTTGCTGAAAAAATTAGTTGGTGGGGGTAGGACACGGATACGCGGAGACACGGGGACGCGGAGATGGGTAAAAGGCAATTGTTTCGGCCATTTTATGTGAATAAATTTTCTTGAATTTCAGCAGAAAAATTCAGTATTTTGAGGTAAATAAGAGCCAATAACTTAGGAGATAAATTGAATACAAAAAGCTCCATTACCGTAAGCTACCTGACTTTTAACTTTATTCAGCAAACCCTAGTTAGCAAAAAAAATTTTGTAAAAGTATTGCATTAATTGAATAGCTGTGTTTTAATATTGTAATTAATCGGTTCTAATGGAGGCCATCCGTTAGAGGAAACGGGGAAAGTTCGGTGTAAATCCGTCGCTGTCCCGCAACTGTGATGAGATACTTTATTATCTCTCAGTCAGAATGCCCGCCGATTGAATAGTAACTTTATCAAACATCTGCGAGGTATGGATGATGACTAATATAGTATTGACAAAAAGGGAATTAGCCCTAAATAAGAACCTTTCGCTACAGATATTTAGACAAAGCTTATTTAAACCAAACTCTGGGAAACAGCTACTACTTAAAAAGAAATAAATTAGCAATTATCTTTTCTTTTGTGGATTTAATACCCCACCATAATCACCGCGCTAAAAATTGCTTGGGGTGGGAATCTCCTCTATGCAATTTTCCCTTTTGCCTTCTTCAATAAGAATAAAAAAATAACAGCTAGAAAGTTGACAAAAGGTAAAAAAAGTGCTTCGGAATCTACTGTTAAAAACATAAAAATAAGTAATAAGAGCAATAGTTAACGGTGGGATTAATAGCGATCGCAACTTCTTTGCTAATACCAAAGCAGTTGCGACAGAAAGTCTTGCATAAATTTCAAAAGAAATAAAATGACAACAATAATAGGAACAGAAAATAGTGAACTCCTCACAGGTAGTTTGGAGGCAGAGGAAATATATGGTTTAGCAGGAGATGACACAATTAATGGTCTCGAAAGTGGAGACTTAATTAGTGGCAACCAAGGCAACGATATTCTCAACGGAAATGCAGGTGGCGACACGCTGCGGGGTGGTAAAGGGAACGATAATATCTCTGGAGACCTTGGCAGCGACAATATTTATGGCGATGTAGGTACAGACACCTTAACTGGGGGAGAGGGTTTCGATAATTTTGTTCTTCAACGACAAAATCAACCACCAACGGGAGACCCAGATATTAACCAAGCAGACTTAATTACTGACTTTAATCTAGAAGAAGATGCCATTGGTTTATTAGGAGGAATAACTTTTGAAGACCTCAATATATTTCAAGGTAGTAATGAACTAGCTGACAGCACCATTATCCAAGATGCAGTCACGGGAGAATTTTTAGCTATCCTCTCAGGTGTTAACAGCAGCGAACTTACCGAAGACCAATTTAGAATATTTGTCCAACAACTCGGACCTTATTCCAGTTCCACCCAAGACCCAGGAAAAATAGATTCTGCCATCCCTGGTTTTATTAGTTCTGAGGGTGAAGGGTTAATTAGGTCAGACAGTGTTGTTAATTCAATATTTGCAGCATGGGCAACAGGATTTCAAAATTATTCCCCTGCATCAGGAGTAGATGAAAGATTCCAAACTCCCGAACTAACATTAGGACCTACTGCTAGAACAGATAATTTTATTGATATTGCTTCACTGGGCGATCTAACTCAAGAACAAATAGACGCAGGAGTACCACCAGGAGAGATTACTTTAACCTTTGACTCTGGTATTAGTAATGGTGTGGGAGCGGACTTTGCAGTATTTGAAAATGGTTTCAATAATCTCGGCGGTATTTTTGCCGAACTAGCATTCGTTGAAGTTTCCAGTGATGGGGTAAATTTTGCTCGTTTTCCTAGCGACTCTTTGACAGGGCAACCATTAGGTAGTTTTGATGTCATCGACCCCACACAAGTTTATAATTTAGCTGGTAAACACGTTAATAACGCTTCTGAGTTTGAGGGAGAATTTTTTGGCAGTTCTTGGGGAACTCCTTTTGACTTAGATGACTTAGTTAACGACCCGTTAGTGACATCCGGTGCGGTAGATATTAATGCTATTCAGTTTGTTCGCATTGTAGATATTCCTGGTAATGGTAGCTTTTTAGATGCTACAGGAGACCCCATTTTCGACCCTTGGACAACTGCACCACCAACTGCGACTTCCGGTGGTTTTGATTTGGAAGCGATCGGGGTAATTAACCCAAATTCCGCACCACAAAATGTAGTATAGAAGAAGGAGACAGGAGACAGGAGACAGGAGACAGAATTTTAGAAGAAAATCATAGCTGTCGCAATTGAGTAATCAATCAAGCAAGTATTTATGCGTAAATTTTTTACTGGGAATTTGATGAACAAAAAAAGTAATTGAGATGATTTGCTGATGATAAATACTTACCAAGCTACGGATTTATATACTACTTTTAATGATACAAATTGAAGTGCGGATGTGGGATTAATGTTATTAAATCACTAAATATGGATAACTAAAATGAGTGAATTTAATTGACGGGTGACACTGCTAAAACCCAGTCTTGAGTCTATAAATCTTACTTTTGACTTTTGACTTTTGACTTTTGAATTTTAACTTCCCCAATCTGAGGGAGTCTTGACAGACGCTTTACCTCAGATAAATCAATCCAATTTACTGCAAATCAATCACTCTCCGAGTATTCCTACTACTGAGTATTTGAGGGAAAGTTTGCGTAAGTGTATTCAGTCTCTGCCTGTAACTCAGATTTGGGTGAATCCCGACTGTGGTTTGAAAACTCGTCGTTGGGAAGAGGCGATTCCGGCAACTCGGAATATGGTACAAGCTGCTATTAGTTTGCGACAGGAGTAGTTTCAGTTATCAGTTAGCCTCCTACGGAGGAGCTACACTAACAGTTATCAGTGAACCTCCGACTAAAGTCGGAGGTTTGAAATACTGAGTTAAATATTTTTTCATCCCCTTAAAAGGGGAGGCTTTAGACCTCATTTTTTGGTCAACAAATATTTTTCCATCCCCCTCAAAATACAGCAGTTTCCGAAGCTATTTACTAGGGGAGTAGGGGAACAAGCAAAAAATATTTACCCTGTCAAAAGTCCTGTTATTTTACCTCATAATAACGGGAATTGCTGTAACAATATTAAACTCCCACTTTACAAACTATTAAACCTGATAACTAAGAAGCAATTATTAATTATGCTTCAAATCCATCTGTAAATTTTTTCCAAGTAGTTTAATTATATTAAGTTATTGAATCAAATGAAGCAAGAAAATTATTTACATAATTGGCAGCAAGAGTTTATTGCTACTAATTTAATCTCTATAGGATATAATGCTTGGCAAGGTTATTTAAGTAGTGAACGAGGTCTAATTATTTGCAGTACAAATTCACCTATGATTGGTGCAACTGGAGAAACATTTAAAGTACATTTTGTGCCTCGTAATCATCTTGCACCTCTTCTCAATGCCTGGTTAAAAGCACCCGATACTGTCCTCCTTAAAACACACTTTATGAATGCTCATATTTTAGAAGCAGTAGATAATTATAACCCTGAAAAAGATGTAGTTTTTATGTTAGAATCTGGCAGTAATGTTACTTTCTTTTATCTTACTAATTTACCGATTAGTCCGCCTGATTGTTACCAGCAAGTAATCAAAAGTTGGGATGAATTTCCATCTCAATATTCAGAGGAATATCAAAATCATCATCATATTTAAAATTTGGTGATTTATTATATCTTTATTTTGTAAGCATTCAGCACTCAGCACTCAGCTATCAGCTTCCAAGACACATCTACATTTCCTTCTATAGAATTGTATAGGTTCACAACTTAAATTCGTTGTTCTTATGCTTCAATAATAATCTGCTTAAAAATATAGTATAAATTAAAATAACCCTTGTTTTATTCATTAAAAAGCTGATAGCTGACTGCTAACAGCTGAATGCTTACTTTATTTTACACAAAAAAGTTATTTACTTTTCGATTTATACCAATAAGAAAAATATTTTGTCGAATAAATTATTCTTTATTAACAGTTTATTTCGATAAAATCTATTCACATCTTGACAATAAAAAAAACTATGATAGTATATGTAGATATTCTTAATTTGCCGAACAATGATGTTAATTGAAAGTACAAAAATGACCGTTCAAGAGTTTCTTGTTCAATTAGACGAAATTATTGAAAAGCAACATTTACTTAAGCACCAATTCTATCAAATGTGGAATGAAGGAAAATTATCTTTAGAAATGTTGCAAGAGTACGCTCAAGAATATTATCTACAAGTTCATTATTTCCCTACTTATGTTAGTGCTACTCACGCAGCTTGTGACGACTTAGAAATCCGAAAAATGCTCCTAGAAAACCTGATGGAAGAAGAAATGGGAGTGGCAAATCACCCAGAATTATGGTTGCGTTTTGCAGAAGGTTTGGGTGTAAAAAGAGAAGCAGTTAAAGAGCGGAAACACCTAGCAAAAACTCAGGAATCTGTGAAGCTTTTGCAGCAGTTATCCCGCAGTGAAAATCCAGCAAAAGGTTTAGCTGCTCTCTATGCTTATGAATCCCAAATTCCCGAAGTAGCTACTACTAAAATTGCTGGTTTGAAAGAATTTTACGGCATTAATTCTGAAGCAGCATTGGCATTTTTTAAAGTACATGAAAAAGCCGATGAAATTCACAGCCAAGTTACGCGAGAAGCATTAGTAAAACTCTGTGAAACTGATGCTCAAAAACAGGAAGCATTAACAGCAGCAGCAACAGCAGTAGATGCCTTAAATTTACTACTTGATGGCGTGTATGAAGAATATTGTCAAGTTGTGAATTAATGTAAGCATTTCCTGCGGAATCGGCAGCAAACAGCTATTACCTGTCAGCTGTCAGCAACAAGACTCTCTCCTCAAGGAAAGTATTTAAATTAATATAGACTTTAAAGGTAAGAGAGCTAACTTTTTTAGTAAGAGAATTAATAAAGCTTTTCTCATCAACTAAAAGCAATAGCTGTTAACGCAGTTCCTCCGCAGGAGGCTAGCTGATTGCTGACGGCTGAATGCTTACGAATTAATTACAGCAATTTTCAGGTCAGCAACGGAAATTAAATAAGACCGGGAAATTCTGGTTTCTGCCCCATTACCTCTTGAGGGTAATTAATTTTATCCGGTTTTATTTTATCAAAATAATATGGGTCTAAAAGCCCGCCTTTTAAGGCGAAATATTTTTGGAGCGGGGATAAAATCCCCTACTTCCCCTCCGCTCCTGGGAGGGGTTAGGGGTGGGTTGACTTCTGAGTTCTGACTTTGTTAATCTCATTCCTAAATAGACCACAGTGGTTGAACCAACTGAAGGCATCATCTTCAGTTGCGAGTTCTGGTGGTTTTGATTTAGAAGCGATCGGTATAATTAATGTTATTTAATCAGTGGAAGGGAATAGGGAGTAGGGAGTAGGGAGTAGGGAAGAATCAACAAGTATAATTAAATAGTATTGACTAAAATATAACTGGTCTTTTGCAAGGGTTTATCAACCAAACCCCTTCTTTTGAGGTATTTTGTTGATAAACAAACTTTAAATCCAGAGAACTAAAATGAGTGAATTTAATCAATGGGTGACACCATTAAAACGCACGGTATCGGAAAAAACTCCTAAAGGTGGAACGATAGAATATGAAGATTTTCCTACTACAATAGATGTCACTGGTCCCCTATTATATACATTAATTCAGCAACAGTGGCAGCAAGTTCAAATAGGTCATGTTGTTGAAGGTGGTGTACTAGAATTAGAATTCACTGAACCCCCAAAACTTTGCTTAATTTATGATGGTTATTTGACCGTAGCAACTCCCGCTTGGCACCTTCATTTATGCTTAGAAAAAAATTTAGGAGGACCTCACTGTACGACACCAATAGAATTAAGAGAAAAACGTCTTTTAAGTCGGGCAGCATTGTATCGTCGCCTAAACCCTGAAGGAGTGGCAAAAAGTTGGGGGATTCAGTTTTGGAATGGGGCGGGAGAAAAGTTAATGACGATATTTTTGCCGAATCCATTTTTAGGGGAAGATGAGGATTATTTGCCGGTAAAAAAAGCGGAGTTTTCTAAACTTGCACTTTATGAGGAGTTACGAGAAATTTATGTTTTAGGAACTCGTCCAATTCCTTTTAATAGTAATCCTTTAAAACGACCTTATTTATCTGTTTGTCGGTCGAGTCGTTGTTATCCTTCTCGGAAGTGGCAGCCAATTTTTGATGCTTTACAAACTGCGGTAAAAACATCAGAATTAGATATAGATGTGATTACTTCTGGCTGTTTGGAAGTTTGCAAAATGGGTCCGGTGGTGTTTTATTCTGGAGACCGAACTTGGTACACTCGTGTCAATTCTGATGTGGCTGGACGTATTGTTAATGAGCATTTATTAGCAGGGGTGAAGTTATCTAAAAATTTATATCCTAAGTAGGAATGTTGTATGGAATATTCAGTTAACGAAGTCAGTAGGGGCAAATGGCCATTCGCCCCTACATAGAGCAGATTCCGAGTATATGAAGTACAGATATTAATAATTGAATCTTCCCAGTGCGAGCATCTTGCTCGCGTGGGTATACCTCACCAAGGTGGAATTTGCTGTAAGTTATTTTTGTAACGGAGATTTGAGCAACTCTCCAAAAATATTTTGTCTTAAAAGGCGGGGTTTTAGACCCAATTATTTTGATAATGAGTGAGGGAAAAATATCTATCAATGATAATACGGAAAACTGATGGTTGAAAAATAGTAGGAATCAAAATTTATGAATAATAAAATTACAGTTGATTCGCAGGAAAATTATAATGTTTGGAGTAATGCTGAAAAAGCAATTTCTCATTCTCGTCTGTGGCAATTTTTGTTAATTACTATTGGCAGTGCTAGTAGTATTATTTATCCTCACGTTCCCTTAGTAGGTTTTGCCGCTATTAGTGGGGTGACACTTAATAGAAAACAGGCTATAATTTCCTCAATAATAATTTGGTTAGTTAACCAATTCTATGGTTTTACTCTCCGTCAATATCCCCAGACTTTAGAGTCTTTTACTTGGGGAATTGTGATGGGTTTGGGAACATTATTAGTAACAATTTTAGCTAGCATTAAGCCTAAATTTATTGAGCAGAAAATCTGGAGGTATTATTTATGGTTGAGTGCTAGTTTAGTCATAGGATATGTCTTGTTTGAAGGAATAATATTACTCACTACTACGTTAATGGTGGGAGACGGACATGGTTTAACAGTAGCTATTTTAGGGAGAATTTTTGTTAAAAATATAGTCTGGGCGATCGCTCTAACTTTTCTCCACAGTTTGTTGATTTGGAATGGGATTAAATTCTTTAAAAGAGGGGAACGGAGTTCTATCGCTCCTACTTAAGACAACTTGACAAACAGCCTCTTATACCATTTATCAAAAACTTTTCTACACTTTGTTGAGCAGGGTAGCAGGGGAGTGGGGGAGTGGGGGAGAAGCAAACAAAAGAATAATTAACATGAACTGAGCTGAAATTAGTAAAAAAGTGATTTTACTTGTGCTAATTAGTTAATAACTGAAGTACTGTTCAAGTATAGCAATGCTTTTGGAAATTAGTATTACATAAATGTTCTGAGATTTGTTAGCTGAAAAATAAGTCAATTTTTCACCCTCGCTTATATCCTTTAAATCCTTATCCAACAATAGTTTCGCAGTCAGCTTGGATAATATTTGCTTTTGATCCTTCAATTAATAGGTATTAATTAGAAATTAATGAAAAAAATTCTTAAGAAAGCTAGAAAATATAGCCCCAGTATTCTTAGTGCCACATTATTCATAGCCAGTCCTACTCAGGCTACTCCCCCAGTACAAATGGCCGGGGACTTTCGTCCCCTACCGATGGATGACCCGTCATTAGCAATGCCGAGTGTATCTGAGCTAGAAGCAGAAGAGGCAATAGACCAAGTAACATCTGTCTCTCAATTATCAGACGTGCAACCTACAGATTGGGCATTCCAGGCATTACAATCATTAGTAGAACGTTATGGTTGTATAGCAGGTTATCCAGACGGCACCTTCAAAGGCAACCGCGCCATGACTCGCTACGAATTTGCAGCAGGTTTAAATTCTTGCCTAGACAGAATTACAGAATTAATTGCTGCAGCAACCAGTAACCTAGTTACAAGGGAAGACCTAGCAATATTACAACGCTTACAAGAAGAATTTGCCGCCGAACTAGCAGCATTGCGGGGTCGTGTAGATTCTTTGGAAGCACGCACAGCAGAATTAGAAAACAACCAATTTTCCACAACTACCAAACTCAACGGAGAAGTTTTGTTTTGGTTAAATGATACCTTCGGGGAAAGAGCAGCAGCGCGTGGAGAACCTTCTGGCAACGACAAAACCGAGACTACCTTTTCTTATCGTGTCAGGCTAGAGTTTGAGAGTAGCTTTACTGGAGAAGATTTGCTATTCACTCGTCTACAAGCTAATAACCTTAATGAGTTGAGCGAACCAGAACTCACCAATACCTTAATGACTCTTGCCTCTATTGATGAGGGTGATGGTAGTAATGATGTTGGTATTGACCTAATGTTCTATCAGTTTCCTATTGGAGAACGCGCTCAAGCTCTCATCGGTCCTATTGGAGTTGACCTAGATGACGTTTCCTTAGTTCTGACACCCTTTGCAGATGAAGGAGATGGGACTATTTCTAGATTCGGACGACGCAACCCTACCAGTTTCCGTGGTCCAGCTAATGCAGGTCTTGGTTTTAGCTACGCATTTAATGATAAGTTTCAGGTCAATGTAGCTTATTTAGCAGACGATCCAGCAAATCCTGCTGAGGGTGCGGGTGCATTTAATGGTGCTTACAGTGCATTAGGTCAACTTGTGATTGAACCTAACGATCGCTTGGCATTTACTCTGGGTTATGTGCGTAAGTATTGGGGTGACGATGGGGTTGATATTACTAATGGTACTGGTAGTTTTAAAGCTCAAGACCCCTTCGATGGAATAGCTACTACTGCTGATAACGTTGGTTTCCAAGCTCATTGGAGAGTTAATGAAAAGGTTGAAGTGGGAGGTTGGTTTGGTTCCACCTGGGCACGACCAGAAACTGGCAATGATGATGATGATGATGTGACTATTATTAATGGAATGTTGTATTTTGCCTTCCCAGACTTATTGAGAGAAGGAAATATGGGTGGTCTGATGGTAGGTGTACCTCCTATTGTTACTGATGGGGGTGATGATGATGCGTTGAAGGATGATGATACATCTATTCATATAGAGGCAATTTATCGTTTTCAAGTTAATGATAATATCTCTTTGACTCCTGGTTTGTTTGTGATTACTAATCCTAATCATGATGATGTTAATGATACTATTTGGGTTAGTACATTCCGGACTCAGTTTAGGTTTTAACTAAAATCGGCGATCGCTCAGATAATTATTGCGATCGCCGATTCTTGTCACATTATGACCATCTCAAAAAAAGGATTAATATCAAATCCGGTTAAACAACCATAGAATGGTTAAGTTAGGAGTACTCAGGAGTCAGTCCTCAGGAGTCAGGAGAAGAAAGAATTACAAAGATGAGCGTAGTTATGACGATTGAAGATTTTTTTTATGTCCAATTAAACGGATTTGATATAATACCGTTTCACGGAATTCGCTCATTCAAAAGTCATGCATTTAAAAGTAAGATTTGATCGACTCAAAAGTTTTACTAGGCAGTAATTTCAGGAAATTATTTCACATTTAGGCGTTGCACAGTGACGAATGATTTGATATTTTTGAAGGAGACAGGAGACAGCTATACTGGAGACAGGAGGAAAATTACTTGGGGTGAGAATCCCCATGTAATGCGTGAACACCCCCGTTGACGGTG